>NZ_JAYSCO010000023.1:0-75419 GCF_041914865.1 Pseudoduganella sp.
CTTCGTGCTCGGTGATCGAGCAGAAGGTGCAGCCGCCGAAGCAGCCGCGCATGATGTTGACCGAGAAGCGGATCATTTCCCAGGCCGGGATATTGGCGTTGCCGTAGCTTGGGTGCGGGGCGCGGCTGTATTCCAGGTCGTACACGCCGTCCATTTCATCCATGGCGAGCGGCAGCGGCGGCGGGTTCATCCACACGTCGCGGTCGCCGTGCTTCTGCACCAGCGCGCGCGCATTGCCCGGGTTCGATTCCAGGTGGAACACGCGCGAGGCGTGCGCGTACATCACCGGGTCGTCCTTCACCACCTCGTACGATGGCAGGCGCACCACGGTCTTGTTGTGCTTTTCCTTGGCGGCGGCCAGGCGCTCTTCGCGCGTCATGATGACGATCGGCTTGACGGTCGGTTCCGGCGCCGCGTTCTCGGTCGCGCATTCCTTCTTGTCTTCCTTGGCCATGGCGTAAGGATCGGGATGCGGGTCGACCCGGCCCGGCACGTCGACCCGGGTCGAGTTGTGCACGGCCCATTCTTCCGAGGGCAGCCAGCCGTGCGGCACGAGGAAGGCGGTGCCGCGCAGGTCTTTGATGTCCTTGATCTTCTCGCCCATGTCCAGGCGGCGCGTCAGGTCGACCAGGGCACGTTCGGCGTTGCCGAAGATCAGCAGGTCGGCCTTGGATTCGGTCAGCACCGATTTGCGCACCTTGTCCGACCAGTAGTCGTAGTGGGCGATGCGGCGCAGCGAGGCTTCGATCGAGCCGATGATGATCGGGGTGCCGGGGAAGGCTTCGCGCGCGCGCTGGGCGTACACGGTCACGGCGCGGTCCGGGCGCTTGTTCGGTTCACCGTTCGGGGTGTAGGCGTCGTCGGAGCGGATCTTGCGGTCGGCCGTGTAGCGGTTGACCATGGAGTCCATATTGCCGGCGGTGATGCCGAAGTACAGGCGCGGCTTGCCCAGCACGCGGAAGGCTTCGGCCGAATTCCAGTCCGGCTGCGCGATGATGCCGACGCGGTAGCCTTGCGCTTCCAGCAGGCGGCCGACGAGGGCCATGCCGAAGCTTGGGTGGTCGATGTAAGCGTCGCCGGTCACGAGGATGATGTCGCACTGGTCCCAGCCCAGGGTTTCCATCTCCGCACGGGACATGGGCAGGAAAGGGACAGCGGCAGCACGCGCAGACCGCTTGGCGACGGCCGCGAAAAGATTGGTAGGGGGATTCATCCCGGCATTGTACCGGAAATCGCTGGCTTTCGCCCGCTACGGCCCACAAAAAACCTTTAAGTTTCAGTAACTTGTGACGTTCCGGCAAGCCGCCGCGGGCAAAATCCCATTGAACATCGTGCCATTTTTGCTATAACGGGTATACAACGTCTTCCATGGAGCGTAAATCATGCGACGCAGACTGTATTACATGCTTCCCAACGTTAAGGCCGCCCGCGCAGAATTGGACGAGCTGCTGCTGGCACGCATCGAAGAACGGCATATCCACTTCCTGGCGAAAGAAGGCACCCTGCCTGATGACATGCCAGACTGCAATTTCCTGATGAAAACCGATTTGGTCCACGGCGCCAAGCTGGGGATCGCCATTGGCGGGATTGTGGGCTTGTGCGCCGGTATCTTCCTGGTGGCTTTCCCTCCCGAAGGGCTGACGCTGCGCGCCATGACCATCTTGCTGGTCATGCTGGGCGGTGCGCTGTTCGGCGGCTGGGCCAGCGGCATGAATGCGGCGGCAATCCCCAATAAAAAGCTGGAGCAGTACGCGGAAAGGATTGAACAGGGTCAGGTTTTGATGATGGTAGACGTGCCAGTGCGGCGCATGAAGGAGATCGAGGAAATGATCGCCAAACGTCATCCTGACTTCAACTTTGGCGGTGAAGAACCGCCCTTGCTGGCCTTCCCATAAGGCCAGCCTCCCGGGGGTCGGCCCATGGCCGGCATAACCCCGGGTTCCCTACCGGAGGCGGGCTGCGGCCCGCCTTTTTATATGCCCATATTGCCCAGGATGCGCGTCAACTCGCGCAGGGTCGGCTCCAGCGCCGGATGCTTGGCAGCAAATTGTGCGGTGATTTCCTGGGTGCGCTCGGCCAGGCCGTAAGTGCTGGTGCCGCCCTCGGGCTCGGGCGGTTGCTCGAGGATGTGCTTGATGTCGCCATCGAGCTGGCGCAGCAAGTCTTGTAATTCCTCGTCGACCGGGCCGTGGTGGGCCAGCGTGGCGTGCAGTTGGCGCAAGGTCTCCTTCAGCTTGGTTTCCATGGTGCTTCCCCGTTGAAGTGGCTATACCCCATTTATACACCCATCCGCCGCGACCAGCTACGGATGCGCTCAATTTCGGCGGCTGGCAGGCCGAGCGAACGCAGGAAGCTGGCGTGCGCCTGCGGCGCCTGCTGCTCGAACAAGGCATGCCAGCGCGCCATGGCGTCGTCGTCGAGGCCTGCCGCGCGCAGCAGGGCGCTCCAGCCGGCCTTGTCGAGGCCGCCCGCCCCGGGGCCGGGCGCGGCGGCGCGCGGGTCGGGCCGGCGTCCACCGGCGGCGCCGGCCAGGACGCGCAGCAGCACCTCCTGCTGTTCGCGCAGGCGCGCCATGTCGGCGGCGATCTGCGCCAGGCGCTGTTCGATCGGCCCGTGCCGGCCGCCATCCTGCAGCAGCGCGGCGATGGCATCGATACCCATGCCGGTGGCGCGCCAGGCGCGGACCTGCTCGGCGCGCGCGACGTCGGCCTCGCTGTAGCGGCGGTAGCCGGCCGCGCTGCGGCGCGGCGCCAGCAAGCCCTGCGCCTCGTAATACAGCAGCGTACTGCGCGAGATGCCGCAGCGGCGCGCCAGCTGGCCAATGCTGAGGGTGGCGGCGTTGTTCATGGCAGCGGCGCCCGGTCGGGTGCGGCGAAGGCGGCGCGCGCAGCGGGCGAGGCGAGCAGCTCCGGGCTGTAGTGCAGCGCCAGCACGGCGCGCGCATCGTCCAGTGCGGCCGGACCCAGCGCATGCACCAGCCGCACCAGGGCGACGGTGATGGTGGCGTGGTATTTGTCGGCGGCGCCCAGGTGGCGGGCGTAGGCGCGGATGGTGGCGCAGGTGCGCGCCACAGCCTCGTCCAGCGGGTGCTGTGCGAGGTAGAGGCACGCCAGCCGCAAATGGCCGGCGTGGTTGAATTGCTGCGCGGGCAGCGTGCAGTTTTCCAGGCTGCGGAGGAAGGTTTGATCGTCCATGGCAGTAGCATAAAGCTGTCTACCATGGACAGGTCAAGCGCCTGGCCGCCGCCTTTACTTCAGGCCGCGGCGTTCCAGCAGCGGGTCGATCTTGGCATCGCGGCCGCGGAACTCGCGGTACATCTGCATCGCGTCCATGGTGCCGCCTTTCGACAGCAGCGCCTTGCGGAAGTGGTCGCCGTTCTTGCGCGACAGGCCGCCGTTTTCGGTGAACCATTCCACGGTGTCGGCATCCAGCTTCTCGGACCACAGGTAGCCGTAGTAGCCGGCCGAGTAGCCGCCGGCGAACACGTGCGAGAAGTAGGTGGTGCGGTAGCGCGGCGGCACCGGCGCGAAGTCGATGCCGGCTTCCTTCAGCACGGACGATTCGAAGCCCAGCACGTCGGTCGGGATCTTGTCGGCCGGCAGCTGGTGCCAGCGCTGGTCGAGGATGGAGGCTGCCAGGTACTCGGTGGTGCGGAAGCCTTCGTTGAACTTGGCGGACGCCTGCACCTTGTCCAGCAGTTCCTTCGGCATCGGGGCGCCGGTCTGGTAGTGCTTGGCGTAGTTATTCAGGATTTCCGGCCAGGTCATCCACATTTCGTTGACCTGGGACGGGAATTCCACGAAGTCGCGTGGCACGCGGGTGCCGGCGAAGCGTGGGTATTTCACATCGGAGAACATGCCGTGCAGGGCGTGGCCGAATTCGTGGAACAGGGTGCGCGCCTCGTCGTAGGTCAGCAGGGTCGGCTCACCGGCGGTCGGCTTGGGGATGTTGAGGTGGTTGGCCACCACCGGCTTGGTGCCCATCAGCTTGGACTGCGACACGTAGGCATTCATCCAGGCGCCGCCACGCTTGTTGCTGCGCGCGTAGAAGTCGCCGAGGAAGATGGCCAGCTGCTTGCCGTCGGCATCGAACACGTCCCACACGCGCACGTCAGGGTGGTACACCGGCAGGTCCTTGCGTTCCTTGAAGGTGATGCCGAACACCTTGGTGGCGGCGAAGAAGACGCCGTTGTTGAGCACATTATCCAGCTCGAAGTAAGGCTTCAGCTGGTTCTGGTCGAAGGCGTACTTGGCCTGGCGCACCTTGTCGGTGTAGTAGGCCCAGTCCTGCGCGGCGTTGGTGAAGCCGCCCTTTTCGGCATCGATCACGGCCTGGATATCGGCCGCTTCCTTGCGCGCGTTGTTCACGGCTGGCTTGGTCAGTTCGGCCAGCAGCTTGTTGACGGCATCGGTATCGTGCGCGGTCTGGTCTTCCAGCTGGTAGGCGGCGTGCGATGGATAGCCGAGCAGCGCGGCGCGTTCGGCGCGCAGCTTGGTGATCTTCAGAACGACGTCGCGGTTGTCGAATTCGCCACCGCGGCTGCCGCGCGCCAGCGAGGTTGCCAGCAGGCGTTCGCGGGTGCTGCGGTTGGTCAGTACTTCCAGCGGGGCCTGGCCGGTGGTGTTGGAGACGGCGATCAGGAACTTGCCTTCCATGCCTTTGGCCTTGGCGGCGGCAGCGGCGGCGTCGATGGCTTTGTCGGACATGCCGGCCAGTTCTTCGCGGGTGTCTACCACCAGGGCCGATGCATTGGCTTCCTTCAGCACGTTCTGGCTGAAAGTGGTGGACAGGGCGGCCAGCTGCGAGTTGTAGGCCTTCAGCTTTTCCTTGTCGGCGGCGGACAGCTTGGCGCCGGCGCGCACGAAATCGGTGTGGTAGCGCTCCAGCAGGCGCTTGGATTCAGGGTCCAGCTTCAGCATGTCGCGCTTGTCGTACAGGGTCTTGATGCGGGCGTACAGCTTTTCGTTCAGGCGGATCGCGTCGCTGTGCGCGGACAGCTTGGGCGCCAGCTCGCGGTTCAGGGCTTCGAATGCGTCGTTGGTATTGGCGCCGGACAGGTTGCTAAAGACGGAGCTGACGCGGTCCAGCAGGCGGCCGGAGCGTTCCATCGCGACGATGGTGTTCTCAAACGTTGGCGCAGCCTTGTTGTTGGCGATCCTGGCGATTTCGGCAGCCTGCTCCTTCATGCCTTCTTCAAAGGCCGGGCCGTAGGTGTCGTTGCTGAATTTGTCGAAGGCCGGGTAGTTCAGCGGCAGCTTGGACACTTCGGCGAAGGGGTTGGACGCCGGCAGGGCGGCACTTGCTACACCGGCAACAGCCAGGCTGGCGGCCAGCACCAGCATTTTCGGACGGAACATTCTCTCTCCTGTTTGTAATGTTTCGGAGCGCCAGATGATAGCAACCCTGCTGGGCAAAGTCATGCTGCGCTGCGTATCGAAACGTTGCAGGATCAGTAGTGCGGCGGGCGCTCGTTGAGCGGGGTCTGGTTGGCCAGGGTCGAGGTGCGGACGCGCTCGGCGAGGGCGCGTACCAGGTCTTCCAGCATGTCGATCTGCTTTTGCTGCTCGTAGACGCGCTGGTTGAGCGACTCCACCAGGTCTTCCTGGTGTACCAGTTTCAATTCAATGTTGACAAAACGTTCTTCGCTGTCCACTGCCGGCTCCTGCTTTCGGGTAAAGCGGGCATTTTACCGGCTAGCGCAGAACATTGACGATGATGACGCCTTGCAGGGAGCAAACGGCGATGACGATACCGATCGTCCAGCAAATGGTTTCCCATTTGGCTTTCTCGATCCTGGCTTCAAGTTCAGCCCGGTTGCGATCGATCTTGGCGTCCAGCTTGGCCAGGCCGGCGTCTATCTTGGCGTCAAGCTTGGCCAAGCCAGTGTCGATCTTGCCGTCAAGCTTGGCCAGGCCAGTGTCAATCTTGGCGTCAAGCTTGGCCAGGCCAGTGTCAATCTTGGCGTCGAGCTTGGCCAGGCCAGTGTCGATCTTGGTGTTCAGCGCATCAAGATCTTTTTCAATCTTGGCAAAGCCTTGATCAACTTTGCATTCAATGCGCATCCCATTGGCGCGCTCGTCGATAGCGTCCAGCTCGGTCTTGACCTGGCCGATGGCCTCGGCGTGCACGTGCGCCTGCTCGGCCGGCACCCCGGCCTGGGTCAGGCGTTCTTCGTAGTCGAGCGGGTCGATACTGTTCGGCATGGCGGCTCCCGTTGCCACCATTATCCCGCCAGCCGGCGTGCGCTGGACGCACGCCAGTTTGATGCAGCGCAGCCTTACTTCAGATAGACCCCGCCACAGACGATCATGTCCTCTTCCGGCACGCAGTACATGGTTTTCGGTTCGATCTTGCCGGTGACCGGGTTGTTGAATTTATAGTCCTGCCAGAACGGGACCTTCTTCTTCGCCATGTCGACGCGCTCCTTGACGAAGGCTTTGCCGTCGACGTCTTTCAACTCCATCAGGTTCTTGCCGATCATCTTGGCGTTGGCGCCGTGCGCGCGCACCACACCGTCATTGCCGTAGACAACCAGGTACAGGTCGCGGTCGACGAACTGTCCGTCTTTCTTATTAATTTCAGCGAAGGTCTTGTCGGGGCCGTTGGCCTTCAGATAGCCCAGGGCTTTCTTCACCATGGCCTCGGCTTCAGGCTTGGTCACCACATCCGCGGCAGACGCTAGCGGCGCAACGCTCACCAGGGCAGCAAGCAGGCAAGTGCGTAAAAACATTGGAGCCTCCTGTTCAAAGGAAGAGCTTCCATCCTAGCACGGGGTGCTGCGCATTATTTGCAAATGTTGTCGATGTCCGGCGGAGCCGATGCCTTGAATTTGATGGAAAACGCAAAACGCAATTCGCTGAGCGTCGCAGAGCATTCCAGCTCATGCCCCGAATTCACCGCGCTTCTGACAATGCAGGCACCGCCAGGGTCCACTTTTGCCAGTACCGGCTTCCTGCCCTGGTCGGAATTGGAAATCATGAGCTCCCCTAGCACGTAGTGTTGCTCATTTTCGACATTGGCAGCGTCGCCCGGAGTTCCGATGTAAGTCCAGCGGATATTCTCCATCGCTTGGAAAACGAACATTCGCTTACCGTCGCTCTGGACAATGCTGGTCGCCACGCCGCCGCATTCGCGGGTGCGGTCTTCGCCCATTGCCAACGCTTCGAGGCATTTGCCCTCATAGCCGATTAATTGGTCAAGGTTCTTGAATTGCTCAATCCTGGGGACGCATTTCTTCGTCTCCGCCTGCGCCCAACCGAGCGAAATGCTTGCCGCAAGCAAAACCACTACTTTTTTCTTCATTGCACTCAGGTCGGGGCAGGCTTCGGCGTGGACAACAGCTCCTTCATGCGCGCCAGGCGTTCGCGCGGCGAGAGGATTTCGGTTTCCTTGGGCGGTGCGTCGCCCACGTCCAGCGCCATTTCGGCGATGAAGCGCGACACGTCGCACTGCACATGCTCGCCGCCGCGCTTGCGCTTCTTGCACCAGGTGAGCTGCAGGGTGCGCTGGGCGCGCGTAATGCCGACGTACATGAGGCGCCGTTCTTCCTCGATGCGCTGGCCCAGGGTTTCCACCGGCGCGTCCGGGTCGCCCTTGTGCGGCAGGATGCCTTCTTCCACGCCGACCAGGAAGACGTGCGGGTACTCCAGGCCCTTGGAGGCGTGCAGGGTGGACATGCGGATCGCATCCGGCTCCTCGTCTTTCCCTTCCAGCATGGACATCAGCGCCACCATCTGGGTCAGCTCGAGCACGTTCTTCTCTTCGCCGTCGCGGTCCTTGCCGCCGCGGCCGCGGTCTTTCAGCCAATTGACGAAGTCCAGCACGTTCTGCCACTTGCTCTGCGCGGCGCGCTCCTCGAACGAGTCGTACAGGTAGTGCTCGTAGTGCATGCCTTCCATCAGGTCGTCCAGCACCTGCGCCGCGTTGTCGCCGCTGCCGGACGGGCCGGGACGTGTGGCGCGCGACTCCAGCTCCAGGATGAAGTTGCAGAAGTCCTGCAGGGGCTTGAGCTGGCGCTCCTGCAGCACCGCTTCGATGCCGCCTTTGAAGACGGCTTCGAACAGCGAACATTGCCACTTGCCGGAGAAGGAGCCGAGCGCTTCCAGCGTGGACTGGCCGATGCCGCGGCGCGGCGTGGTGGCGGCGCGGATGAAAGCGGGATCGTCGTCCGGGTTGGCCATCAGGCGCAGGTAGGCCATGATGTCCTTGATCTCCGCCTTGTCGAAGAAGCTCTGCCCTCCCGAGATCGTGTACGGGATGCGCTGCGTGCGCAAGGCTTGCTCGATCACGCGCGCCTGGTGGTTGCCCCGGTACAGGATGGCGTAGTCCGACCACTTGTTCTTGCGCTCGAAGTGGTCGGCCGAAATCATGATCGCCACCTGCTCCGCTTCCTGCTCCTCGTTCGGCATGGAATGCACCTTGATCGGTTCACCGATGCCCAGCTCGGACCAGAGCGACTTTTCGAACAGCTTGGGATTGTTCTGGATCACCGCGTTGGCCGCCTGCAGGATGCGGGTGGTGGAGCGGTAGTTCTGTTCCAGCTTGATCAGCTTCAGGTCGGGGAAGTCGACCTGCAGCAGCGCCAGGTTTTCCATGGTGGCGCCGCGCCAGCCGTAGATGGCCTGGTCGTCGTCGCCCACTGCGGTGAACATCGGCTTCTTGCCCAGGCCCGTCACCATCAGCTTCACCAGCTCGTACTGGCAGGTGTTGGTATCCTGGTATTCGTCGATCATCAGGTAGCGCAGGCGGCGCTGCCACTTGTCGCGCACCGTGTCGTGGTTGCGGAACAGCTCCACCGGCAGGCGGATCAGGTCGTCGAAGTCGACCGCCTGGTAAGCCGCCAGGGTGGCGATATAGCTGCCGTAGATGCGCGCCGACTGCGCCTCGTCCTCGGTCTGCGCCTGCTTCAGTGCCTCTTCCGGCGTGACCAGGCCGTTCTTCCACAGCGAGATGTCGTTCTGGATGCTGCGGATCAGGTTCTTGTCGGTGGTGATGGCCAGATCCTGGACCAGCGAATAGCAATCGTCGCTGTCCATGATTGAAAAGCGGTCTTTCAGCCCCAGATGGTTACATTCCTGGCGCAGGATGCGCACGCCGAGGGAGTGGAAGGTGCAGACGGTCAGCAGCTTGGCCTGTTTCGGCTGCTTCAGCATTTTGCCGACGCGTTCCTGCATTTCCAGCGCCGCCTTGTTGGTAAAGGTGAGCGCGGCGATCGTGCGCGGGTCGTAGCCGCGATCCTCGATCATATGGGTGATTTTTTGCGTGATGACGCGTGTCTTGCCCGAGCCGGCCCCCGCCAGTACAAGGGCAGGGCCGTCGAGATAGAGCACGGCTTCGCTCTGGGGGCCGTTCAGGCCGAACTGGGGTGCATTGGACATCCCGGCATTGTACAGAATATAGTGGTATCCAAGCCCCAAATACAGCAGGACTAAGTGTTATGAAATTTGAACATTTGATAGAAGTGAACGACATCCTCAATCCGCTGGCCGACACCATCAGCCACCTGCAATTGTGGCGCGGCCTGGTGCTGCGCGCGGAGTCGCCGAAATTGTTCGTGCCGCACCTGGACGAGGCGGATATCAGCGAGCGCACGGGAACCGGTTTCGCGCGCCGCCTGCGCTACGGCGAAGTGGTGATCGAGGACGTGGTGGAGCTGCACGAACCCTACGTCGTGCGCTACAACGTGCCGGCGCAGAAGGACATCAGCGCATCGAGCCTGACCATGACGATTGAAATGCCGCAGCCGGACCGCCTGTTCGTGCGCTTCCAGTACGATGACGGCCACGACGCGGCAACCGACGCCGCCAACCAGATGTACGACGATTTCCGCCGCTCCGCCTACAAGGAGTCGGACCTCGACACCATCCGCGTGGTGCGCGAGCTGGCCAGCCAGGGCCGGCTCGACGCCTCGCTCAATTAATCAGCAGCCGGGCGTGCAGTCCGGCACCGGCTTGGGCGGGGGCGGCGGTTTTTGCAGCTCCTGCGCCAGGCCGCGCAGGGCGGTGCGCAGGCCTTCCTCCACCACCGGGTGGTAGAACGGCATATCCAGCATCTGCGCCACCGTCAGCCCGGCCTGGTGCGCCCAGGCCAGCAGGTGGCCGATATGTTCTGCGCGCGGCCCCACCATTTCGGCGCCCAGGAAGCGCCCGCTCCCATATTCCGCATACACGCGCAGCATGCCCTTGTTCTGGCGCATGACGCGGCTGCGCCCCTGGTCGTCGAAGCTGACGGCGCCGATCGCGAACGGTTCGCGGCCGTTCGACAGCTCCTTGTAGCCCTGGCCCACGGTGGCGATCTGCGGCTCGCAGAAGGTGATGGCGAGCGGCGTGCGGCGCAGGCCGGGCTTCACAGCGGGATAGCTGGCGGCGTTGGCGCCGGCGATCTTGCCCTGGTCGGCCGCTTCCGGCAGGACCGGGATGTCGGCACTGGCGTCGCCGGCGATGAAAATGCCGCTGCCGCCGCACTGCATGGTGTGCCGGTCGTACTTGGGCACGCCGCGTTTGTCCAGCGCCAGCCCGGTGTGGTCCAGGCCCAGTCCGTGCACGTTGGGCGTGCGGCCGGTGGCCACCAGCACGTAATCGAAATGCTCGACGCGCTCGGCGCCGTGGGCGTCGCGCGTGCGCAGTTCCACGCCGTCGGCGGCGCGCGCCATGCCCGCCACCTCGGTGCGGAAGCGGATGTCGAGTTCCTCGCTCAGCGCCTGCGCGGCGGCGGCCAGCACCTGCGGGTCCTTCAGCTGCGCCACGCCGTTGCTGCGCGCCACCACGGCAACGCGCACGCCCAGGCGGTGCAGGGCCTGTCCCAGCTCCAGCCCGATCACGCCGGCGCCGATCACCGCCACGGAGCGCGGCAGGTCGGTCCATTCGAACACGGCGTCGCTGTTGATCACGCGCGCGCCGGCGGCGGCCCATTCGGACGGGATGTCGGGACTGGAACCGGTGGCGATCACCACAGCGCGCGCCGCCACTTCCAGGTTGGCGCCGATCTGCAGCCGGTTGGGGGCGATGAAACGCGCGCGGCCGTGCAGCTTGTCTGCGGCCGGCATGGCGGCCACGTTCTCCAGCACGAAGCCGACAAAGCGGTCACGCTCGCTGCGTACGCGTGCCATCACGGCCTTGCCGTCGATGGCCAGCGGGCCGGGAAGCACGCCGAAGCCCGGCGCCTCGCGCACCGCTTGCGCCGCCTCCGCCGCCGCGATCAGCAGTTTGCTGGGCATGCAGCCGACGCGGGCGCAGGTGGTGCCGTGCGGGCCGTCTTCGATCAGCACCGCGTGTTTGCCGGCGTTGCGCGCGGCCCGATAAGCGCTTAGCCCGGCCGTTCCGGCCCCGATCACCGCCACATCGCACTGGATGGTTTCCATCTTGCCTCCGCCATGATTAATGCATTAGTATGACTTATCTTTTCAAGCATATATAAGCATACCTTATGGAAAATCTGGACTACCGCGCGCTGGCGGTGCTGGATGCCGTTGCCAGCCAAGGCAGCTTCGAAAAGGCGGCCAACGCGCTGGGCATCAGCCAGCCGGCCGTATCCCAGCGTATCAAAGCGCTCGAGGACGCGGTCGGACGACTGCTGATCGTGCGCGGCTCGCCCGCCGAAGCGACCGGCCTGGGCCAACGCCTCATTTCGCACTACCGTAACGTCAAACTGATGGAGGCAGCGCTCGACATCGACCTGGGACACCAGACCAGCATGCCGGAAATCGCCATGGCTGTCGATGCCGCCAGCCTGGCGACCTGGTTCCCGCTCGCCCTGCGTCCCCTGCTGTCGCCGCCGCGCTGCCAGGTCGATGTGGAATGCGCCGGGCGCGACGCGGCGCTGCACCTGATGCGCGAGGGCGCGGTGTTCGGCTGCGTGGCGGCGCGCGGTGAAGTGCCGCTGCCGGCGGCTGCCGGCTCGTCGGCCACGGCGCTGGGGGCCATGCGCTATGTGTGCGTGGCGGCACCGTCCTTCGCGGCGCACTGGTTCGGCGACGGCGTGGGCGCCGATGCCCTTGCGCTGGCGCCGGCCGTGGTGCATGAGCGCGACCTGATGGCGCGCTTCCTGGCGCGCGAGGCAGGCTATGTGCGGCCCTTCCCGCACCACACCCTGCCTTTGTCGACGGCTTTGAACGATACGGTGTTCAACGGGCTGGCGTATGGGCTGCTGCCCTACCTGCAGGCGGCGCAGGGTTTGGCGCAGGGGGCGCTGGTCGACCTGCTGCCGGGGCGCTTTATCGACGTCGAGCTGGACTGGCATGCGTGGGAGCTGGATACGCCGTTCACGCACGCGCTGGCCGAGCAGATTATCGGCACCGCGCGGCGCTACCTGGTGCAGCCTTAAGCGGTCTTCCAGTCAGATATCCACCGGGTCGACTTCCAGCGACCACTTGATGCGCGTCTTCTGTTCGCGCAGCGCCTGCATCCACTCTTTGAGGAACGCCTGCAACGCCGGGCGCGAGGCCGATTCCACCAGCAGCTGCGCGCGTTCCATATTGTGCACGCGCGCCATGCTCATGGGGATCGGGTCATTGATGGTGATGCCGTCGTGCGCCACCAGGCCGCGCGCCGCGCGCAGGAATTCCAGCGCCAGTTCCAGCTCGCGCGCCTCGGCGCGCAGGATGGCCTGGTACAGGAAGGGCGGCAGGCCGGCCATTTCGCGCTCGCCCAGCAGCGCGTTGGCGAAGTAGTCGTAGTCGTGCGCCACCAGCGCCGAGAACAGCGGGTGCTGCGGATAGCTGGTCTGCACCAGCACCTCGCTCTCGCTGCCGCCCTGGCGCCCGGCGCGCCCGGCCACCTGCATCAGCTGCGCAAACAGGCGCTCGCTGGCGCGGTAGTCCTGCGAGAACAGCGAACTGTCCGGATTCATGATGCCGACCAGCGTCAGGTTCTTGAAGTCGTGCCCTTTAGCGACCATCTGCGTGCCGACCAGGATATCCACCTCCTGCCGGTGCACGCTGTCGAAGGCTTCCTGCGCGCTGCCCTTGCGGCGCGTGCTGTCGGCGTCGATGCGCAGCACGCGCGCCTGCGGGAACAGCTCCTGCAGGCTTTCCTCGATGCGCTGGGTGCCGCGCCCGAGCGGCTGCAGGTCGATATTGCCGCAGGTCGGGCAGTGGCGCGGGATGCGCATCTCCAGGCTGCAATGGTGGCAGCGCAGGCGGTAGTCGGTCTTGTGCAGCACCATGGTCGCGGTGCAGCGCTTGCACTCGCTGACCCAGCCGCAGGATTCGCAGGTGATCACCGGCGAATAGCCGCGCCGGTTCAGGAACAGCAGGGATTGCTCGCCGCGCTCCATGCGCAGCCGGAGCGCGTCCACCAGCTGCTCGCTCAAGCCCTCCTGCCCGCGCCGGCGCGAGGTGTCGATCAGCTTCACGGACGGCAGCACCGCCTGCTGCACCGCGCGTTCGCGCAGCTCCAGCTTGCGGTAGCGCCCTTTCAGCGCGTGGTGCCAGCTTTCCAGCGAGGGCGTGGCGGAGCCCAGCACCACCGGGATCTGCAGCTGGTGCGCGCGCCATACGGCCAGGTCGCGCGCCGAATAGCGCAGGCCTTCCTGCTGCTTGTACGAGGGATCGTGCTCCTCGTCGATGACGATCAGGCGCAGGTTCGGCAGCGAGGCCAGGATGGACAGGCGCGTGCCCAGCACGATGCGCGCCTTGCCTTCATGCGCGGCCAGCCAGTGCAGCATGCGTTCGCCCTCCGACAGGCGGCTGTGCAGGGTGGACAGCATGACGCCCGGGAAGCGCGCGCGGATGTTCGACTCCAGCTGCGGCGTCAGGTTGATTTCCGGGACCAGCACCAGGACCTGACCCTGCGGCTCGCGCGCCAGCACTTCCGCGCAAGCCTGCAGGTAGACCTCGGTCTTGCCGCTGCCGGTCACGCCGTACAGCAGGAAGGGCGCGAAGCCCCGCGCGCCGGCAATGGCGTCGGCGGCCGCCTGCTGCCCCGCGTTCAGGGGCGGCGCCGCGACCGGCGCCGGATCATGCGGCAGCTCCATCTTGCCCAGCTTCTTGATGGCCCGGTCCAGCGCCACCGTGGCCACCACGCGCAGGTTCTTCGGCAAGCCCGGCAGGGCGACCTCGCCCAGCGGGCGCTGGTAATACTCGGCGGCAAAGCCGGCCAGCGCCAGCCATTGCGGCGAGAGCGGGGCCAGCTGGCTGCGCACGGCCAGCGCATCCTTCAGCTTTTCCTCGGGTACGTCGGTTTCATCCAGGATATCCACAATCAGCCCGACCACTTCACGCGGGCCGAACGGCACCATGGCAAGTTGTCCTACATGCGGTCGGCCGGTTTGAGCGGTATCCCAGCGGTAATCAAAGACCGCATTCAGCGGCGTATCGAGGGCAATTCGGAGAATGCAGTGCGCCATCCAGGCCTATCAGTTGAAGTTTTTTAACTATCCACAGAATCTGGGGATAACTTTGTGAACAAAGCCGCTGGAATCCTGAGCAAGCACTAACCCCCAGCTTGCAAGTCGGGAAAACTCAGCCGGAAAGCCAATTTTTTCCCTTTTAAATTCAATCACTTAGAATATGCGCCCTAGGAGAGCCAGAAAGCGCATATTTTTCCACGCTCTGTGCATAAGTGCGCTATTTAAGGACCAGATTTCCCCTGAAATCAAGCTTTTTTTGCGGTGCATCGCGGGGAAATCGTGCCTGCTGCACCACAATACCGAGCCAGCCATTGTACACATGCGCCTGCTGCAAGGTTTGTGTTTCCGCAACCGTTTTGGTCACCCAAAATGTTGGTGAAAAATTATGCAATGCAACATGGGGCTCGGACAATTCCTACGCAATTCGACTAAGTGCCGGTTTACTAAGCGCTTTTGGCTTTTTTCCACAGTTTTTGTGGATAACTTTGTGGAGAATGGACTGGCAAGCCTGTCTTCCCCCTTGGATAAGGTTTACAAAAGCCAAAACATTGACAAAAGCAGAAAATTTTTTGAGCTTTAAAATCAATAACTTACAAGTCGCCTGAGAGGGGAGTTCCGGCAGCTGCCTGTTATTTCCGCAGCAAAAAATTTTGTGCATAAGTCGCTTCTGCTGAAATAAAAAAGGGCGCCGCAGCGCCCTTTTGCTGAGCCGTCTTGCAATCAGGCGCCGCGCAGCTGGCGGCTGTAGCTGTGCACGGTATGCACCAGCACCGAGACCGATTCCGGCGGGGTGAACTGGGAAATGCCATGCCCCAGGTTGAACACGTGGCCGGTATTGTGCGGGCCGTAGCTGTCCAGCACGCGGCGCACCTCGGCCGCGATCTGCTCCGGGTTGGCGAACAGGATGGCCGGGTCGATATTGCCTTGCAGGGCCATCTTGTGGCCCACCAGCGCACGGATCTTGCCGATGTTGGCGGTCCAGTCCAGGCCCATGGCGTCGGCGCCGATGGCGGCGATTTCCTCGGCCCAGTGGCCGCCGCCCTTGGTGAACACGATGGCGGGGATTTTCACGCCGTCTTTTTCACGCTTCAGCAGGCTCACCACCTGCTGCATGTATTTCAGGGAGAACTGCTGGTAGGCGCCGTCCGCCAGCGCGCCGCCCCAGGAATCGAACACCATCACCGCCTGGGCGCCGGCATCGATCTGGGCGTTCAGGTATTCCGCCACGGCGCGCGCGTTGATGTCCAGGATGTGGTGCATCAGGTCCGGGCGCGCGTACATCATCTTCTTGATGGTGTGGAACTCGCGCGAACCCTGGCCTTCCACCATATAGCAGGCCAGCGTCCATGGGCTGCCGGAGAAGCCGATCAGCGGCACGCGGCCATTCAGCTCGGTGCGGATCTGGGTCACGGCCTTGAATACATAGTCCAGCGAGCCGGCTGGCGGCAGTTGCAATGCCTTGACGTCCGCTTCCGTTTTCAGCGGGCGCTCGAATTTCGGGCCCTCGCCTTCCACGAAATACAGGCCCAGGCCCATCGCGTCCGGCACCGTCAGGATGTCGGAGAACAGGATGGCCGCGTCCAGCGCATAGCGGTCGATCGGCTGCAGGGTGACTTCGGTCGCCAGGTCCGGATTGGTGGCCAGGCCCATGAAGGAACCGGCCTTCTGGCGCGTGGCGCGGTATTCCGGCAGGTAGCGGCCCGCCTGGCGCATCAGCCACACCGGGGTGTACTCGGTCGGTTGGCGCAGCAGCGCGCGCAGGAAGGTATCGTTCTTCAGCTGGGCAAATTGTGGCATGAAAGACAATCTAAAGCAGGTAGAAAGGCGTTATTATCGCATCCCTGCCCTGTTTTTATGCGTTTTGGAGACCCAATGACATCCACCTCCACCGCGCCTTATGGCGCCTGGCCTTCGCCGATCAGCGCTGGCGTTGTCGCCGCAGGCGCCACGCCGCTGTCTTCGGTCATGCTGGACGGGGCGGATATCTATTGGCTGGCCGGGCGCGCTGCGGAAGGCGGCCGCACCACCCTGATGCGCAAGCGCGCCGCCGCCCCGGCCGGCGAGCTGACGCCGCAGCCGTTCAATGTGCGCAACCGCGTCCACGAGTACGGCGGCGGCGCCTATGCCGTGGCCGATGGGGTGGTCGTGTTCTCCCATCATGCCGACAACCGCCTGTACCGCCTGGCGCCCGGCGCCGGTGGCGCGGCCGAGGCCTTCACCTCGCCGGGCCGCCAGCGCTTTGCCGATTTCGTGATCGATGCGGCGCGCGCGCGCCTGGTCGCGGTGCGCGAGCAGCACCCCGAGGACGACGGCTCGCATGCGCAGCCGGTGAATACCATCTGCGCGGTGGGCTTCGACGGCGGCGAGCGCGTGCTCGTGATGGGCAACGACTTCTATTCCTCGCCGCGCCTGGCGCCGGACGGCAGCCGCCTGGCCTGGCTGTCCTGGGACCATCCGCGCATGCCGTGGCAGGGCACCGAGCTGTGGGTGGCCGAGGTGCAGGCCGATGGCTGCCTTGGTACGCCAACGCGCGTGGCCGGCGGGCCGCAGGAATCGATCTGCCAGCCCGAATGGTCGCCATCCGGCGTGCTGCATTTCGTATCGGACCGCAGCGGCTGGTGGAACCTGTACCGCCTGCGCGACGGCGCAGCCGAGGCGCTGTGCCCGATGGAGGCGGAGTTCGCCACCCCGCACTGGACCTTCGGCAATTCCCTGTACGGCTTTGGCGCCGGCGGCGACGTCATCGCCAGCTATATTGAACAAGGCGTCAGCAAGCTGGCGCGCCTGCGCGCTGGCGGCGCGGCGCTGGAGCCGATCGACACGCCCTACCAGGAGATCCGTGAACTGCGCGTGGGCGACGGTTTCGTGGTGGTGCTGGCCGGCAGCCCGACCATCGCCGCCGAGATCGCGCGCATCGACCTGGCCACCGGCGAGCGCGCGGTGCTGGAACGCTCGATCGCCGAACTGCCCGCGCTGGGCTACCTGTCCGTCCCGGAGAGCATCAGCTACCCCAGCGCCAACGGCCGCACGGCATATGCCTTCTACTACCCGCCAGCCAACCAGGACGCGCGCGCGCCGGCCGGCGAAAAGCCGCCGCTGATCGTGATCAGCCACGGCGGCCCGACCGGCATGGCGGCCAGCACCCTGAACCTGAAAACCCAGTTCTGGACCAGCCGCGGCTTCGGCGTGCTGGACGTGAACTATGGCGGCAGCACCGGCTTTGGGCGCGCCTTCCGCGATGCGCTGCAGGGCCAGTGGGGCATCGTTGACGTGGAGGACTGCATCGCCGGCGCGCGCCACCTGGTGGCGCAGGGCCTGGCCGATGGCGAACGGCTGATCATCCGCGGCAGCAGCGCCGGCGGCCTGACCACGCTGTGCGCGCTGACCTTCCATGATGTGTTCAAGCTGGGCGCCAGCTACTACGGCGTGTCGGACCTGAAGGGCCTGGACGACGATTCGCACAAGTTCGAATCGCACTACAACGAATACCTGATCGCGCCGAAAGCGCAGGCCGACGCCGTCTACGCCGCGCGCTCGCCTATCAACCACACGCAGCGCCTGTCGCGCCCCATGATCTTCTTCCAGGGCCTGGACGACAAGGTGGTGCCGCCGCAGCAATCGGAAGCGATGGTCAATGCGCTGCGCCAGCGCGGCATCCCGGTCGAATACGTGGAACTGGAGGGCGAAGGACACGGCTTCCGCAAGGCCGACACCATCGTGCGCACGCTGCAGGCCGAGCTGGCCTTCTACCAACGCATGTTCGGCCTGGCTGCATGAGCGACACCCTGCTGGCCGAGTTCGAGGCGCTCGCACAGCCCGAGAAAGCCATCCTGGCTCTGCTGGCACTGGTGGGCGACCCGGTCGGCCGTACCGCCATCCTCGACCACATGGTGGCCGCAGGCGTGACCGACACCGATGGCCAGCCCTTCACCGCGCTGACGCTGGACGACCCGCTGCTCAAGCTGGAACGGCTGGCCTTTACCACCTCGGTGGTGGGGCGCGGCTACGTGTGCAATGCGCGCCTGCGCTGGCCGGCCATCCGCGCCGCCATCGGCGCCCACCTGCTGGACGACATCTGCAAGGCCTACGAAGCGCTCAACCCGATGCGCCAGAACTGGAACGGCGCCTACGAGCCGCGCAGCTACCGCCACGGCGTGGCGCGCCTGCGCATGGCCCTGCTGCGCGGCCGCCCGCCGCAGGACGTGCTGCCGCTGCTGACGGCCTGCATGGTGTGCTACGAGGCGGCGCAACTGAACCCCATCGTCGATATCTTCTCGCGCCCGTTCGAAGCCGGCATGCTGCTGCTGGTGCACCCGCTGCTGCAGGACGACGTGCTGATGCTGCTGGTGCAGCACACCCAGCGCGAGCCGGCGCTGGCGCCGCTGGTGCGCGGCTATGCCGAGCGCCACCTGCAGCGGCGCCAGGCTGCCGAGCAGGGCGTCAGTCCGGCGCTGCGCCTGGCGCTGGCGGAGCACGCCATCCTGTGCGGCAAACTGGCCGAGGCCACGCGCCTGCTGGAAGGGATGGACGGCGCCCTGGCGCAATGCTTCGCCAGCGCGGTCCTGGTGCTGCGCGGCGACGTGAACGGCGCCATCGCCGGCTTTGAAGCGGCGCTGAAATCGATCCGGCGCGAATCGGGCAAGCGCAAGCACCTGTTCCAGGGCATCGCCGGCCACCTGTACGTGCTGGCCCTGCTGCGCAACGGCGACCCGAAGCACCTGAAATCGGCCGAAAGCTACCTCGACCTGGCGGTGCACGCCCAGCACAACGCCGACAGCGCGGTGTACCAGCAACTGAGCATGCTGCGCCAGATCCGCGCCGGCACCATGCAGGCCGACCTGGTCACCCAGCGCGCGTGGGAGGCGCCGCTGCAGGCGCAGATGTTCCAGTCCATGCTGTACTACTGGCTCGCGCTGCCGCAGCTGAAGCAGCGCCACGCCGAACTGCAGGACCTGTCGCAGGCGGCCGAGGCGGCCGGCTTCCTGCTGCTGGCGGCCGGCGCCGAGAGCCTGCTCGGCCACCTGGGCGACGAGGCCGCGGCGGCGCGCGCGGCCGCCTGGCGCGAGCAGCTCGGCTTCAGCGACATGGCGGCCTGGTTCGAGCGCCAGGAAGCGTGGCAACGCCAGCTGGCGGCCCTGATCAACCTGCAGCAGGGCGGCGCCGACAGCGGCGGCGAAATGCGCCTGGTGTGGGTGGTCAGCTACGGCGAGCGGCAGGGCATTGCGGAAATCGAGCCGCGCGAACAGAAGCGCGACCTGCGCGGCGGCTGGGGCAAGGGACGCCCGGTGGCGCTCAAGCGCCTGCGCGACGACGCGGCGCAGATGGAGTACCTGACGCCGCAGGACCTGCGCATCAGCAGCGCCATCCTGCCGGCGCGCCAGGCCTATTCTTCCGGCCTGCGCTACGACATCGACATCGACCAGGCCGTGCTGGCCCTGGTGGGCCACCCGCTGGTGTTCTGGATGGACGCGCCGGATACGCGCGTCGAGCTGCAGGCGGGCGCGCCGCAGCTGCTGATCCGCACCGTGAAGGGCCAGCTGCACCTGTCGCTGCAGCCGGCCATCGACAACCTGAACGCCAACGTGATCGTGGTGCGCGAGGCGCCCAACCGGCTGCGCGTGGTCAGCGTGCAGGACGAGCACCGCCGCATCGCCGCCATCGTCGGCGACGGCCTGGCGGTGCCCGAGCATGCGAAGGACCAGGTGCTGAAAGCCATCGGCGCGGTATCGGCCATGGTCACCGTGCAGTCCGACATCGGCGGCGGCGCCGCCAACACCGAGCAATGCGACGCCGACCCGCGCCTGCACATCCACCTGCTGCCTTACCAGCAGGGCCTGAAAATGCAGATCCAGGTGCGCCCGCTGCGCGATGCCGGCCCTTACTACGCGCCTGGCGCCGGTGCCGAGAACGTGATCGCCGACGTCAACGGCCGGTCGGTGCAGGCGCGCCGCAACCTGGCCGGCGAGCGCGACGCCGAGCGCCAGCTGGTGCTCAAGTGCGAAGTGCTGGAGCAGGCCACCGAGGAGCACGGCGAATGGCTGCTGGGCGAGCCGGCCCTGTGCCTGCAGCTGCTGGCCGAACTGCAGGCGCAGGACGCCGACAAGGTGGTGCTGGCCTGGCCCGAGGGCGAGGCGTTCCGCCTGTCCAAGCCGGTCTACACCAAGCAGCTCAAGCTGAACATCAAGAGCAAGAAGGACTGGTTCGCCGCCAGCGGCCAGCTGGTGGTGGACGAGGACCGCGTGCTCGACCTGCGTTCGCTGCTCGACATGATCCGCGCCAGCAAGAGCCGCTTCATCCAGCTCGGCGACAAGGAATTCCTGGCCCTGTCGGAGGAACTGCACCGCCGCCTGTCCGAGCTGGCCACCTACGGCGAGGACGACGACGCCGGCATGAAGGTGCACCGCCTGGCCGCCTTCGTGCTGGAGGAGCTGGCGAACGACGTCGGCATGCTGGAAGCGGACACCATGTGGCGCGAGCACCTGCTGCGCATCGAGGCCAGCGCCGCCTACACGCCGCAGCTGCCGAGCACCCTGCAGGCCGAGCTGCGCGACTACCAGCTGGCCGGCTTCGAATGGCTGGCGCGCCTGGCGCATTGGGGCGTGGGCGCCTGCCTGGCCGACGACATGGGCCTGGGCAAGACGCTGCAGGCACTGGCCCTGGTGCTGCTGCGCGCGCCGCGCGGCCCGACCCTGGTGGTGGCGCCGACCTCGGTCTGCCTGAACTGGGCCAGCGAGGCGGCGCGCTTTGCGCCGACCCTGAACGTGAAGATGTACGCCACCGGCGACCGCGACGACATCATCAGCAATGCCGGGCCGTTCGACCTGGTGGTCACCAGCTATGGCCTGCTGCAGCTGGAATCGGAGCGCTTCACCAGGCAGAAATGGCACACCATCGTGCTGGACGAGGCGCAGGCCATCAAGAACGCCGCCACCAAGCGTTCGCAGGCCGTCATGGCGCTGCAGGGCGACTTCAAGATGGTGGCCACCGGCACGCCGCTGGAAAACCACCTGGGCGAGCTGTGGAACCTGTTCCGCTTCATCAATCCCGGCCTGCTGGGCAGTCATGAGCAGTTCAACCTGCGCTTCGCCGGGCCGATCGAGCGCCAGCAGGACCACCGCGCCGAAGTCGGCGCGCGCAACCGCCTGCGCCGCCTGATCGGGCCGTTCGTGCTGCGCCGGACCAAGGCGCAGGTGCTGACCGAGCTGCCGGCACGCACCGAGATCGTGCTGGAAGTCGATCTGTCGGCGGAAGAAACCGCGCTGTACGAATCGCTGCGGCGCGAGGCGCTGGAGAACCTGGCCGCCATCGAAGGCCCGGCCGACCGCAAGTCGATGCAGATCCTGGCCGAGATCATGAAACTGCGCCGCGCCTGCTGCAACCCGAACCTGGTGGCGCCAACCCTGCGCCTGGAATCGAGCAAGCTGGCGGCCTTTGCCCGCCTGCTGGAGGGCTTGCTGGAGAACCGCCACAAGGTGCTGGTGTTCAGCCAGTTCGTCGACCACCTGGCGCTGATCCGCGCCCACCTGGAGCGCAACGAGATACGCTACCAATACCTGGACGGCAGCACGCCGATGGCGGCGCGCAAGCAGGCAGTGGACGCTTTCCAGGCCGGCGAGGGCGATGTGTTCCTGATCAGCCTCAAGGCCGGCGGCGTCGGCATCAACCTGACCGCCGCCGATTACGTGATCCATATGGACCCATGGTGGAACCCCGCCGTGGAAGACCAGGCCTCCGACCGCGCGCACCGCATGGGGCAGCTGCGGCCGGTCACCATTTACCGCCTGGTGGCCCGCAATACCATTGAGGAAGGCATCGTCGAACTGCACGCGCACAAGCGCGAGCTGGCCGACAGCCTGCTCGATGGCAGCGATACCGCCGCGCGCATGACGGCGGAAGACATGCTGGCGATGCTGAACGAAGGCTTGCGCCGCTTCTGAACGGAGACATGATGCAAACAACGACCTGGCCCGCCCGCGCCCTGCGCGCCGCCCGCAGCGCCACCCTGGCCGCAGCAGTGGCTACGCTCCCCGCCGTGGCGTGGGCCAACGCCGTCAGCGAGACGGGCTCAATGTTCATGACTACTTTCGGCGGCAGCGGCAACGCGGCGTCCGGTGCCGCTGCCGCTGCTGGAGCAGGCCGCAGCGCCGGTCCGGCTGACAAATGTCCGGCCGCGGCGCTGCGCGAAGCCAAGGCGGCCAAATGGCAGGTGGCGGACGACACAAAGCGCCAGGCGCTGGCCCTGGAAAGCCTGGCCTGCCTGCGCTCGCCCAATCCCGTCGAGCGCGACGAACTGGCCTTCGAAGCCCTGCAAGCGTGGATGCGCGCCGACAAGCTGGACACCGCCACCGTGCAGGAGCTGCGCACGCGCCTGGGCGCCCAGCTGACCGCCCCCGACCCGCAAGGCTTCGCGCGCCCCTTCGCCGCCCTGGTGCTGGCAGACGTGGCGCGCGTGGACCGCGTCAAGCCCTACCTGGCGCCGGAACAGCGCGCGCAGCTGGTGGCCGCCGCCGCAGGCTACCTGCGCGGCGTGCGCGACTACCGCGGCTTCGACGAGAAGCAGGGCTGGCGCCATGGCGTGGCGCACGGCGCCGACATCATGCTGCAGCTGTCGCTCAACCCGGCGCTGGCACGCGCCGAGCACGAACAGATACTGGCCGCCATCGCCAGCCAGGTGGCGCCGGCGGGCGAACATTTCTATCACTATGGCGAAGGCGAACGCCTGATGGCCCCCGTCTTCTACCTGTCGCGCGCCAAAACGATGGAGTGCAGCGACTGGGACAACTGGTTCGCGGCGCTGGCAGCCAAGCCCGCCGCCGCCGGCACCAGGCAGGCCGCCCTGGCGCGCAAGCACAACCTGAACGGCTTCCTGCAGCCGCTGTACGTCAACATCAGCGAAAGCAAGGACGAGGCCCAGCGCAACTGCCTCAAGCCGCTGCTGCTGCGCGCGCTGAGGCAAGCTGCCGAATGAACGTCCAGCAGGCGCTCGCCTTCGTCGAACAGCATGGCGTGGTGCTGGTGTCCGCGCGCGGCAAGGCGCCCACGCTGACGGAAGCGATTGTGGGTGCGCCGATCAAGGGCAGCTGGTGGGGCCACCCTGAAGGCAAGCGTATTTTCGCCGTGCTGGGCGAGGTACAGGAGCACGACGATATCCTGGTGTGCCGCCTGCTGGCCGGCAAACTGACCCTGGTGCACCGCCGCCTGTGGCCCGAGTTGGCAGTGCTGGCGCAGTCAGGCGCCCTGCCTGCCGCCGCCACCGCGCGCGTGCGGCAGGTGCATAGCGCCGGCGGCAAGCACGTGGACGAAGAGACCCCTTTCCCGCAATGGCTGCCGGCGGAAGCTGCAAAGGCTGCTGCCGCCCTCGACCCCGACCGGGCGCGGGCCGCCCTCCGCTTGTGATAATCTCGCACGCTGCACTACGAAGAGGTTGATTATGATGAAGACCAAGATCGCTCTCGCCGCGATGATCCTGAGCCTGGCATTCGCGCCGGTGGAAGCGGCGACGACGCAAAAGAAATCCGGCACGCCGGCCAAGACCAGCGTGTCCAAAAAGAAGTCCGGCGGCAGCGGCAAATCCGGCAAAAGCAGCAAGGGCGGCAAATCCGGCAAATCGTCCAAAACCGGCAAATCCAAGGGTAAAACGGGCAGCGCCAGCGGCGCCAAAGCCAGCAAGGCCAAGCCGGCGGTCGCCAGCAAGCCCTTGCCGGCGGAGCGCCGCCAGGACAAGTCCTTCGACAACCAGGCCAACCAGTTCCTGGGCGCGCTGTGGCGCATCGATCCGGAAACGGCCATCGCGGCGGGCAAGTACGATACTGCCGCGCAGCTGACCGTCCCCGACCAGGCCACGCGCGACCAGCAGCTCGCCTTCATCGACCAGTGGCTGGAAAAGTTCAACAAGATCGACGCGCGCCAGCTGTCGCCCAAACAGC
Source organism: Pseudoduganella sp. (assembly GCF_041914865.1). Taxonomy (NCBI): domain Bacteria; kingdom Pseudomonadati; phylum Pseudomonadota; class Betaproteobacteria; order Burkholderiales; family Oxalobacteraceae; genus Pseudoduganella; species Pseudoduganella sp. Next base: position 24,273 of record NZ_JAYSCO010000023.1, read on the forward strand.
GCACCGACCTGGGCCTGCTGCAGAACAAGCTGAACTCCGACCGCTGGTACCTGACCACCTTCCGCGAATGGGAATGGAATCCTGCGCTGTACAACATCGCCAGCCCGATCGACTTCGTGCTGAACACCGAATACGCCGCCAAGCCGCAGCGCCTGCGCACGCTGCTGCGCCGCATCGCCGCCGTGCCGGCCTATTACGAAGCGGCGCGCAATAACATCAAGAACCCTACGCGTGAGCATGTGCAGCTGGCCATCGCCCAGGCGCCGGGCGTGCTGGCCGTGCTGTCGGACCTGGACCGTCAAGCGCAGGACTCGATCCTGAACGAGAACGAAAAATCGCTGTTCGCGCAGCGCATCGTCGCGGCAAAAATGGCGGTGGAAGCTTACGCCGCCTGGCTCGGCGAGCTGGAGAAGTCGCAGGCCGTGAGCGGCGCGCGGCCTTTCCGCATCGGCAAGGAGCTGTACGAAGCCAAGTTCGGTTTCGACATCCAGTCGGGCAGCAGCGCCGAGCAGACCTACCAGAAAGCGCTGGCGACGCGCGAGCAGCTGCTGTCGAACATGGAGCGCATTACGGACGAACTGTGGCCCAAATACCTGGCCGACAAGTCCAAGCCGTCCGACCGTTTCGCCAAGATCGGCATGATGATCGACAAGCTCTCCGCCAAGCACGTTTCGCGCGAAGAGTTCTTCCCCGAGATCCGGCGCCAGATCCCCGTGCTGCAGGACTGGGTGGTCAAGAACGACTTGCTGACGCTGGACCCGAACAAGCCGCTGGTGGTGCGCGAGACCCCGGCCTACCAGCGCGGCGTGGCCGGCGCCAGCATCGAAGCGCCCGGCCCTTACCGCCCGCAGGACCGCACCTACTACAACGTGACGCCGCTCGACGACGCCACGCCGGAGCAGGCCGAATCGACGCTGCGCGAGTACAACCACTGGATCCTGCAGATCCTGAACATGCACGAGGCGATCCCGGGCCACTATGCGCAGCTGGTGTACGCCAACAAGTCGCCGTCGATCGTGAAGTCGATCTTCGGTAACGGCGCCATGGTGGAAGGCTGGGCGGTCTACAGCGAACGCATGATGCTGGAGTCAGGCTACGGCAACAACGAGCCTGAGATGTGGCTGATGTATTCCAAGTGGAACCTGCGCAGCGTCACCAACACCATCCTCGATTACAGCGTGCACGTGCTGGGCATGACGGAACAGCAGGCGCTCGACCTGCTGACACGCCAGGCCTTCCAGACGCAGGCCGAAGCGAAAGAGAAATGGCGGCGCGCCACGCTGACCTCGGTGCAGCTCACCAGCTACTTCTCCGGCTACTCGGAAATCATGGAACTGCGCGAACAGCGCCGCGCCGCCCTGGGCAGCAAGTTCTCGCTCAAAGAGTTCCACGAAGACTTCCTCAGCTACGGCAGCGCACCTGTGCGCGTGATCAAAGAGCTGATGCAGTAATTGGTCTAGGCTGCTCCCATGCCCCGCGCGCGCTGCGGGGTGATTCTGCTAACATGAATCGAGGGAGTGGCCATGACCATGCCGATCCAGTTTGACACCGCTCAATACATCAAGCGGCTCATTGAGGCAGGCATTCCGCAGCAACATGCGGAGGCGCTTGCTGACGGGCTACAGTTTGCCCTGAGTCAGCCGGTCGCCAACGACGCCGACCTGCTGATCTGGCGCGCCGAAGTCGAGGCCATGTTCACACGGCATGAAATAAAGATGAAGGAATGGGTCCGCGCCCAGCTCAGGCCGCTTTATTGGCTGCATGGCGTGAACATCATCATGTCGACGATCATCCTTGCCAAGCTCTTCCTTTAATCGGCCTTCTCTTCCGGCGCCGTGGTGGCGCGGACGAACATCGGCGACACCATCACGCCGATCTCAAACAGCAGCCACATCGGGATCGCCAGCGCGAACTGGCTGACGATATCGGGCGGGGTCACAATGGCGGCGATCACGAAGGACGCCACGACCACATAGCCACGCCACTCCTTCAGCTTGGCCACGGACACCAGGCCCATGCGCACCAGCACCACCACCACCACCGGCACTTCGAAGGCGCAGCCGAAGGCCAGGCACATCGACATGACGAAATCGAGGTAGTTCTCGATATCCGGCATCACGGAGATCGAGGTGGGCGACACCTGGTTGATGAAGGCGAACACCTTGCCGAACACCAGGAAGTAGCAGAACGCCACGCCCGCCATGAACAGCGAAGACGAGGCGATCACCAGCGGCGCGATCAGGCGCTTCTCATGCGTGTACAGGCCGGGCGCGACAAAGGCCCACATCTGGTACAGCACCCACGGCAGCGACAGGATGAAGCCGAACAGCAGCGTCACCTTCATCGGCACCAGGAAGGGCGAAATCACGCTGGTGGCGATCATCTTCGAGCCGACCGGCATGGCGGCAATCATCGGCGCCGCGATCAGGTCGTAGATTTTGGCCGGGCCCAGGCCGAAGCCCAGCAGGGCCGTCATCACCGCAATGCCGATGCTGGCCTTGACCAGGCGGTCGCGCAGCTCAACCAGGTGGCTGATGAATGTCTCTTCGGCGGGTTCTTGTTGACTCATTTAGAAAAACGATGCGTTCTTGCGGCTGCCGGGGCGGTGGCGCTTCATGCGCGCCGCGCCGGAGATCACGTGGGTGCGGACGCCGGCCTGCTGCTTGTACCACAGCGGCACAGCGGAGGAACGCACCACGCGCTTGCGGCGGAAGTCCCTGGCCTTGCGGGCCACGTCGTCGGGGGACGGGGTGTACAGGTCCAGCGCCGGGGCCGCGGATGGGTCCTCGTTGCGCAGCGCCGCTTCCACTTCCGCCATATCCTTGCCGATGGAGTTTTCCATCTCATCCTTGAAAGTGCTGGCCGCTTCCTCCGCCTGCTTGCGCAGGTTCTTCAGCTCTTCCAGCTCCATTTCACGCGAGACTTCGGATTTGACGTCGTGCAGGTAGCGCTGGGCACGGCCGTACAGCGTCCCGGCCATGCGCGCCACCTTGGGCAGCTTTTCCGGACCGATGACGACCAGGGCCACTACCCCGATAACGGCAATTTTGGTAAGGCCAAGGTCGATCATCTCAGCTTACTGCTTGGTCTTTTCCTTGGCGTCGACTTCGATCGTGCCCTTGTCGGCCACCTGGGCCGGCGGTGCGGCAGGCTTGCCTTCTTCTTCCGAGCCCTTCACGCCATCCTTGAAGCCCTTGACGGCTTTGCCCAGGTCCGAGCCGATATTGCCCAGTTTCTTGGTGCCGAATACCAGCATGACGACTACCAGGACGATCAGCCAGTGCCAAATGCTCATAGAACCCATTACAAAACCCCTAAAAAAATCATTGGTTTGGACAGTATACGCGAAGCGCGCCTGTCATGTGCTTGTCATAATCTCAAGTCCGCATGCCGCGCCATGGCCGCGGGCCGCCGTACACGTGCATATGCAAGTGGTACACCTCCTGGCCGCCATCCGGACCGCTGTTGATCAGGGTCTTGTAGCCGCGCGTCGGTGTGCCGTCGGCTTCATAGGCCACGGCGATATTATGCTGCTCAGCCAGCTGCGGCACCAGCGCCAGCATCTTGCCCAGCAGGGGCGCGTGCTCCGGCGTGCAGTCGGACAGGGTCGACAGGTGCAGCTTAGGGATGATGAGCAAGTGTACCGGGGCGGCCGGGTTGATGTCCTTAAACACCATCAAGTCATCACCTTCATGTACCACCGTCGAGGGGATCTGTTTGGCTGCAATCTTGCAGAACAGGCAATTTTCCACGTTTATTCCTTACGAGATGCTTTTTCTTCCAGGCCGGACAGGCCTTCGCGGCGCGCCAGCTCATCAAGTACCTGCTGCGGCGTCAAACCGAATTGCGCCAGCAGCACTAGCGAATGGAACCACAGGTCGGCGCATTCGTACAGCACTTTCGACGCATCGCCGCTGGCGCGCGCATCCTTGGCGGCCATCACGGTCTCGGTGGCTTCTTCGCCGATCTTCTTCAGGATCGCATCGTCGCCTTTGGCAAACAGCTTGGCGACATAGGAGGACGACGGGTCGCCGCCCTTGCGCGATTCGATGGTGGCCGCCACGCGGTCCAGTACATTGCTCATTTCTTCGCTTCCGCGTAAATCTCTTCGGGGTCTTTCAGGACCGGCTCGGTGTTCTGCCAGTCGCCATTCTCGAACTTGTTGAAGAAGCAGGAATGGCGCCCGGTGTGGCAGGCGATATCGCCTTCCTGCTCGATCTTCAGCAGCACCACGTCCTCGTCGCAGTCGAGGCGGATTTCCAGCACCTTCTGCACGTGGCCGGACTCTTCGCCCTTGTGCCACAGCTTCTTGCGCGAGCGGCTCCAGTAGACGGCCTCGCCCAGCTCGACGGTCCTGTAGAGCGCGTCGCGGTTCATCCATGCGAACATCAGCACATCATTGCTGCCGGCTTCCTGTGCGATGACAGGCACCAGGCCGTGTTCGTCCCACTTTACCCTGTTCAGCCATTTGGCTTTGGCGACTTGCGCTGCAATTGCGGTAGCCATTGTGTGTTCCCCGAAGTTTAAGAAAGGCGCACGGGAATGCCCTGCGCCGCCATGAATTGCTTGGCTTCCTGCACGGTGTGCTGGCCGTAGTGGAAGATGCTGGCGGCCAGCACCGCATCGGCGTGGCCCAGCTTGATGCCGTCGGCCAGGTCCTGCAGGCCGCCCACGCCGCCGGAGGCGATGACCGGGATATTGACCGCGTCGCTCACGGCGCGCGTCAGGCCCAGGTCGAAGCCGGACTTGGTGCCGTCGCGGTCCATGCTGGTCAGCAGCAGTTCGCCGGCGCCCAGTTCGGCCATCTTCTTCGCCCATTCCACCGCGTCCAGCCCGGTGGCGTTGCGGCCGCCGTGGGTGAACACTTCCCACTTGCCCGGCGCCACGTTCTTGGCGTCGATCGCCACCACGATGCACTGGCTGCCGTGCTTCTGCGATGCCTCGTACACCAGCTGCGGGTTGGTGACGGCGGTGGTGTTCATGCTCACCTTGTCGGCGCCAGCGTTCAGCAGACGGCGGACGTCCTCCACCTTGCGCACGCCGCCGCCCACGGTCAGCGGGATGAAGACCTGCGAGGCCACCGCTTCGATGATGTGCAGGATCAGGTCGCGGTTGTCGCTCGAGGCGGTGATGTCGAGGAAGGTCAGTTCGTCCGCACCCTGCTCGTCGTAGCGGCGTGCGATTTCCACCGGGTCGCCCGCGTCGCGCAGCTCGGTGAAGTTGACCCCTTTGACGACGCGGCCATCGGTCACGTCGAGGCAGGGGATGATGCGTTTAGCAAGCATGTGATTACTCTGAAAGTTCGTCGGCGCGTTCCTGGGCCGATGCCAGGTCGAGCGTGCCTTCATAGATGGAGCGGCCGCAGATCACGCCTTCGATGCCTTCGTCCTGCACCGCGCACAGGGCTTCCACATCCTTCACGGTGTGCAGGCCGCCGGAGGCGATGATCGGGATGCGCACCGCCTGCGCCAGGCGCACGGTGGCTTCGATATTCACGCCGGCCATCATGCCGTCACGGCCGATGTCGGTGTAGACGATGGATTCGACGCCGTAGCCTTCGAATTTTTGCGCCAGGTCGATCACCTCATGGCCGGACATCTTGCTCCAGCCATCGGTCGCCACCTTGCCGTCCTTGGCGTCCAGGCCGACGATGATCGAGCCAGGGAAGGCGCCGCAGGCGTCCTGCAGGAAGCCGGGGCTCTTCACGGCGGCGGTGCCGATGATGATGTAGCTGATGCCGTCGTCGAGATAGCGCTCGATGGTGTCCAGGTCGCGGATGCCGCCACCCAGCTGCACTGGAATCTCAGGCAGGTCGAACTCTTCGGCGTAGTCCTGCACGGCCTTGACGATGGCCTTGACCGCGCCTTCGTTCTTCGGCTTGCCGGCAAAGGCGCCGTTCAGGTCCACCAGGTGCAGGCGGCGCGCGCCTTGCTCCAGCCAATGTCGCGCCATTTTGCCCGGGTCGTCGGAAAAGACGGTGGCATTTTCCATATCGCCTTGTTTCAGGCGAACGCAGTGACCATCCTTCAGGTCGATAGCAGGAATGAGCAGCATGATATTGTTCTTGAGGTTAAGGATTCCAGTGGATGAAATTTTTATACAGTTGCAGGCCGGTGGCCGCACTCTTCTCGGGGTGGAACTGTGTGGCAAAAATATTGTCGCGGGCGACGGCGCAGCAGAATGGCTGGCCGTACACGGTTTCCGCCGCGCTGTGCGCGGCGTCCGCCGGCTGCGCATAGTAGCTGTGCACGAAATAGAACCACGCGTTGTCGGGAATGCCTTCCCACATCGCATGCGGCGCGCGCTGGCGCACCTGGTTCCAGCCCATCTGCGGGACCTTGAAGCGCGAGCCGTCCTCCTGCAGCATGCCGTCGAGCTGGAAGCGCACCACCTTGCCGGGCAACAGGCCCAGGCCCGGCGTATTGCCGCCTTCTTCGCTCACGTCAAACAGCATCTGCTCGCCTACGCACACGCCCATCATCGGCTTGTTCGCCGCCGCGCGCAGCAGCGCGTCGCGCACGCCCGATTCGTTCAGGCTGCGCATGCAGTCGCGCATGGCGCCCTGGCCGGGCAGCACGATGCGCTCGGCGGCATCGATGGCGGCGGGGTCGCCGGAAATCAGTACTTCGGCTTCGGGTGCGACCGCGCGCAATGCCTGCGCCACCGAGCGCAGGTTACCCATGCCGTAATCGACTACTACGATTTTTTTCATGTCAGTCAGCCGTAGGTCGGTTACAGGCTTCCTTTGGTGGACGGGATGGTCCCGGCGGCACGCGGATCAAGCTCGGTGGCCATGCGCAGGGCGCGGCCGAATGCCTTGAACACGGTTTCGCACTGGTGGTGTGCGTTGGTGCCGCGCAGGTTGTCGATATGCAGCGTGACGCCGGCGTGGTTGACGAAGCCGCGGAAAAACTCCAGCGTCAGGTCAACGTCGAAAGCGCCGATCATCGCGCGCGTGAACGGAATGTGGTACTCGATGCCCGGGCGGCCGGAAAAGTCGATCACCACGCGCGACAGCGCTTCGTCCAGCGGCACATAGGCGTGGCCGTAACGGCGGATGCCTTTCTTGTCGCCGACCGCCTTGGCAAACGCCATGCCGAGCGTGATGCCGACGTCTTCCACCGTGTGGTGGTTGTCGATGTGGGTGTCGCCGGTGGCTTCGATATCCAGGTCGATCAGCCCGTGGCGGGCGATCTGGTCCAGCATATGGTCGAGGAAAGGCACGCCCGTGTTCAGCTTCTGGGCGCCGGTGCCATCAAGGTTGATGGCAACGCGGACCTGGGTCTCGCTGGTGTTGCGAGTGATTTCTGCGGTGCGGTTCATGGAAAGCTCTTGGGTTTCGCTTAGGCTGCCAGGGCGGCTTTCAAGCCGTCCAGCAAGATTGCGTTTTCCTCGGGCGTACTGACGGTGATGCGCAGACAGTTGGCCAGTACATTGTGCATTCTACCCACATTTTTGATCAAGACCTTGCGTTCGAGCAGAGCGGCATGCGCTGCGTCGGCGTTTGGTACACGGATGAGGATAAAGTTGGCCGCCGAGGGGAAAACATTGACACCCGGCAATTTCGCCAGTGCATCAGACAACTCACTGCGCTGTTGGCGCAGCAGGGCAGCCTGTTCGTTCAGCACATCGAGGTGGTCGAGGCAGAATTCAGCGGCAGCCTGGGTCAGGACATTGACGTTGTAGGGTGGGCGGATCTTGTCGAATTGCTCCAGCAGGGCTGGCGCGCACGACATATAGCCGAGGCGGATACCCGCCAGGCCAAGTTTCGACAGCGTGCGCATGACGATCAAATTCGGGAATTCCGGCAGGCGGCCCATGAAGCTTTGTTGCGCAAATGGCTCATAGGCTTCATCGACCACGCACAGGCCCTTGTCGCCGAGGGCCGCCAGTACGCGCTCGATATCGGCTGCGTCGAACAGGTTGCCGGTCGGGTTGTTCGGGTAGGCCAGGAACACCAGCGCCGGCTGGTGCTGCGCAATGGCGGCCAGCATGGCCGGCATATCCAGCGTCAGGTCGGCCTTCAGCGGCACGCCGACGAAATCCATGCCGGCCACCATGGCCGAGCGCTGGAACATGACGAAGCTTGGCGCCGGCGCCAGCATCACGGCACGGCCCCTGCCCTCCGCCGGCTGCAGCGCGCAAGCCTGGGCCATGATGGCGATCAGCTCGTCGGAGCCGTTGCCCAGCATGACGTCGTAGCCCTGCGGCACACCGAGCCTGGCGCGGATGCGCTGCTTGATGGTTCCGTAGCTGGCGACCGGATAGCGGTTCAGCGCCACAGCGGCAATACGGTTGGCCAGTTCATGATGCAGGTGGCTCGGCAGCACATACGGGTTCTCCATCGCATCCAGCTTCACAAATCCGCTGGCATCCGGCACATGGTAGATGTGGTCGGAGCGCACATCCTGGCGGATCGTATTGGCGATAAGGCTGTCGAGGGACATCTGCATTACTCCTGTTCTAAAGCCTCGCTGGGGACAGGCGCCGCTTTCGCCCTGCGCCCCTTGCGAGGAGGGGGTGTCTGACCCTCTGGGTCTGACACAGGTTTACCGGGTTCAGGCAACGCAGCCAAGCGCGCCCGAGCTATATCGCAATACTCAGGGTTCAGTTCAAAGCCCACGAAATTGCGCCCGCAACGGCGCGCCGCCACCGCAGTGGTGCCGCTGCCCATGAACAAATCCATCACCACGCCATCCGGCGGGCAGCTGGCCTTGACCATGCGTTCGATGATTTCGAGAGGCTTCTGCGTCGGGTGATCGACCCGCTCCGCGTGTTCCCGGTGCAAGCGCGATACGCTCCACAGGTCTTTCGGGTTGTACCCGACTTCCAGCCACTTCGCGCCGACGAAGATCGAACGCGTGCGAGCCTTCTTGGTCTCGGCGTCATACGGGATACGCACGGCGTCGAGGTCGAAGTAGTAATCCTTGCGGCGCACGAAGAAGCCAATGGTGTCGTGCACCGACGAAAAACTGCGGGTACTGCCGCCCATGGAAGGCACGCGGCGGTCCCAGATAATCTCATTCATCATCGTCATGCGCTTTTTCAGCATGACGAAAATCTCCGGCGAAAAGCGCCAGGTCAGGAAGATGTACAGGCTGCCGTTCGGCTTCAGCTTGGGCAGCGCGGCATCGATCCACGCCTCGGTCCAGGCCAGGTAGTCGTCCACCGACTGCTGGTCGGAAGCGTTGCCGTAATCCTTGCCCAGGTTATAGGGCGGATCGGTCAGGATCAGGTCGACGGAACCGTCCGGCACGCGGGCCAGTCCGGCCAGCGCATCCTCGCAGAAGACCTGGTTCAGCCAAGCAGTCATTTCAGGCGCAGCTCCGCGCTGCGGGCGTGGGCCTGCAGGCCTTCGCCGTACGCCAGTTCGGCCGCCACTTTGCCCAGCGTCTGCGCGCCGGCTTCGCTGACCTGGATCACCGAGGAGCGCTTCTGGAAGTCGTACACGCCCAGCGGCGACGAGAAGCGCGCGGTGCGCGAGGTCGGCAGCACGTGGTTCGGGCCGCAGCAGTAGTCGCCCAGCGATTCGGACGAGAAGCGGCCCAGGAACATGGCGCCGGCGTGGCGGATCTGGTCGGCCCACTGCTGTGGGTTCTCGGCCGAGATTTCCAGGTGTTCGGCGGCGATATCGTTGGCGATGGCGCAGGCCTCGGCCATGTCGCGCACTTTCACCAAGGCGCCGCGGTCGCGCAGCGAGGTTTCGATGACGGCCTTGCGCGGCATGGTTGGCAGCAGCTTGGCGATGCTGGCTTCCACTTGCGCGATGTAGCCGGCGTCAGGGCACAGCAGGATGGCTTGCGCCAGCTCGTCGTGCTCGGCTTGCGAGAACAGGTCCATCGCGACCCAATCCGGGTCGGTGCTGCCGTCGCAGATCACCAGGATTTCGGACGGGCCTGCGATCATGTCGATACCGACGGTGCCGAACACGCGGCGCTTGGCCGAGGCCACGTAGGCGTTGCCCGGGCCGACGATCTTGTCCACCGGCTGGATGGTTTCGGTGCCGTAGGCCAGCGCGGCCACGGCCTGCGCGCCGCCGATGCCGATCACGCGGGTCACGCCGGCAATTGCGGCGGCGGCCAGCACCATCTGGTTTTTCACGCCGTCCGGCGTCGGCACCACCATGATGATTTCCTGCACGCCAGCTACCTTGGCCGGCACGGCATTCATCAGCACCGACGAAGGATAGGCAGCCTTGCCGCCCGGGACGTAGATGCCGACGCGGTCCAGCGGCGTAATGCGCTGGCCGAGGATGGTGCCGTCGGCTTCGGTGTAGGTGAAGCCTTGCAGCTCCTGCTTCTGGCGCTCGTGGAAAGCGCGGATGCGGTCGGCGGCAGTCTGCAGCGCGCTGCGCTGCGCGGCTGGCAGGCTGGCCAGCGCGGCGTCCAGTTCCGGCTGGCCGATGTCGAAATTGGCCATGCTCGCGGCGTTCATGCGGTCGAAGCGGTTGGTGTATTCCAGCACCGCTTCGTCGCCGCGTGCGCGCACGTCGGCGATGATTTTGGCGACAGCGCTTTCGATGGCGTCGTCGGTTTCTGCTTCAAAAGCCAGCAGCGCGTCGAGCGCTTCCTGGAAATCGTCTTGCGTGGAGTCGAGTTTGCGGATCATGACTGGGCGGCCTTCGCAGCGGAGGCGCGTTCAAATGCTTCGATAATCGGTTGCAGGCGGGCGCGCTTCAGCTTGAGCGCGGCCTGGTTGACCACCAGGCGGGACGAGATATCCATGATCTCCTCCACTTCCACCAGGTTATTGGCGCGCAGGGTGCTGCCGGTCGACACCACGTCGACAATCGCGTCGGACAGGCCGACCAGCGGCGCCAGCTCCATCGAGCCGTACAGCTTGATCAGGTCGACGTGCACGCCCTTCTTGGCGAAGTGTTCGCGCGCAATCGAGGTGAACTTGGTCGCCACGCGCAGGCGCGCGCCCTGGCGCACCGCAGTCTCATAGTCGAAGCCCGCGCGCGCCGCGACCGACATGCGGCACTTGGCGATATGCAGGTCCACCGGCTGGTACAGGCCTTCGCCGCCGTGCTCCAGCAAGACATCCTTACCCGCCACGCCGAAATCCGCCGCGCCATGCTGCACATAAGTCGGCACGTCGGATGCGCGCACGATCAGTACGCGGATGCCAGGGTCCGAGGTAGGCAGGATCAGCTTGCGGGAGGTTTCCGGATTTTCGGTGACGGTGATGCCGGCCGCTTCCAGCAGCGGCAAGGTGTCTTCGAAGATCCGGCCTTTCGACAGGGCGAGGATAAGGTCCATAAAAGTTATTTGATTCGGGTGATATTGGCGCCTACGGCGGACAGCTTCACTTCCATGCGGTCATAGCCACGGTCCAGGTGGTAGATGCGGTCCACCAGGGTTTCGCCTTTGGCGGCCAGGCCGGCGATCACCAGCGAGGCCGAAGCGCGCAGGTCGGTCGCCATCACCGGCGCGCCGATCAGCTGCTCCACGCCGTCGATGTAGGCGGTGTTGCCGTCGATGGAGATCTTCGAGCCCAGGCGGTTCATTTCCTGCACGTGCATGAAGCGGTTCTCGAAGATGGTTTCGGTGACCTTGCTGCTGCCGCTGGCGATAAGGTTGACCGCCATGAACTGCGCCTGCATATCGGTCGGGAAGCCCGGGTACTCGGTGGTGCGGAACGACACCGGCTTTGGACGCTGGTCCATCTTGGCGCGGATCCAGTTATCGCCCACGGTCAGCTCCACGCCCATCTCGCGCAGCTTGTCCAGCGCCACGTCGAAGATGTCGGTGCGGGTGTTGCGGATGGTGATGTCGCCGCCGGCCGCCGCCACGGCGCACAGGAAGGTCGCCGCCTCGATGCGGTCGGAGATCACGTCGTGCTTGGCGCCGTGCAGTTCCGGCACGCCCTGGATCACCAGGCGGTCGGTGCCGATGCCCTCGATCCTGGCGCCCATGGCCACCAGCAGGTTGGCCAGGTCGGTCACTTCCGGCTCGCGCGCGGCGTTCTCCAGGATGGTTTCGCCTTCCGCCAGGGTGGCGGCCATCAGCAGGTTCTCGGTGCCGGTCACGGTGATCATGTCGGTCACGATGCGGGCGCCCTTCAACTTCTTGCACTTGGCGTAGATGTAGCCGCCGTCGATGCTGATCTCGGCGCCCAGCGCCTTCAGGCCCTTGATGTGCTGGTCGACCGGGCGCGAACCGATGGCGCAGCCGCCCGGCAGCGAGACCTTAGCTTCGCCGAAGCGCGCCAGCAAAGGGCCCAGCACCAGGATCGATGCGCGCATGGTTTTCACCAGCTCGTAAGGCGCCTCGAACTTGTCGATCTTCGAGCCGTTCAGGGTGACCTTCTCGCCGTCCTGCTCGACCGACAGGCCGGTCTGGCGCAGCAGCTTGAGCATGGTGGACACGTCGTGCAGCAGCGGCACATTGGTCAGTTCCAGGTCGCCCGCGGTCAGCAGGCCCGCGCACAGGATAGGCAGGGCAGCGTTCTTGGCGCCGGAAATCTTGATGTCGCCGACCAGGCGCTTGCCGCCGGTGATGAGCAGTTTGTCCATATTGTTTTTATCCTTGGAATTCTTCTGGGGTCAGGGTTTTCATCGACAGCGCGTGGATCTCCTCGCGCATGCGGTCGCCCAGCGCGGCATACACCAGCTGGTGGCGCTGGATCAGGCGCTTGCCGGCGAAGGCAGGCGACACGATCACAGCCTGGAAGTGCTGGCCGTCGCCCTCCACCTGCAGGTGGGTGCATTCGAGGCCGGCAGCGATGTAGCTGTGGATTGCTTCTGGAGTAGTGGTCACTTTGTATTCCTCAATAAATCAGTGGCGCAGGCGGTAGCCGCTGCGCAAAAGGCGGATGGCGAGCAGCGCCAGCACCACCAGGAAGGCGGAGACGATGGCGAGGCTGGTCCATGGGTTCACGTCGGACTGCCCGAAGAAGCCGTAGCGGAAACCGTCGATCATGTAGAAGAACGGGTTCGCGTGCGATACGGCCAGCCAGAACGGCGGCAGCGATTTGATCGAATAGAACACGCCAGCCAGGAAGGTCAGCGGCACGATCAGGAAATTCTGGAAGGCGGCCAGCTGGTCGAACTTTTCGGCCCAGATGCCGGCGATCAGGCCCATGGTGCCGAGGATCGCCGCGCCCAGCAGGGCGAACACCAGGATCCACAGCGGCGCGGTGAAGCTCAGGTGCGCGAACCAGGCGGTGATCGCGAATACGCCGAAGCCGACGGTGATGCCGCGCACGATCGAAGCGAGCACGTAGGCGGAGAAAATCTCCCAGTGCGACAAAGGCGTCAGCAAGACGAACACCAGGTTGCCGGTGATCTTGGACTGGATCAGCGAGGAGGACGAATTAGCGAACGCATTCTGCAGCACGCTCATCATCACCAGGCCCGGGATCAGGAACGAGACGTAGGTCACGCCCGGATAGACTTCGACATGGCCGGACAGCACGTGGCCAAAGATCAGCAGGTACAGCATGGCGGTCAGGATCGGCGCGGCGATGGTCTGGGTCGCCACCTTGTAGAAGCGCAGGGTCTCTTTGTAGACCAGGGTACGGAAGCCGGTGGAGATCATACGATGTTCTCGTCCATGATTTGCAGGAAGATGTCTTCGAGGTCAGCCTGTTGCAGCTGCATCTCGTCGATGGCGATGCCGCTTTCGCGCAGGCGCGCCAGGATCTTCTCCACTTCCGAGTACTCGTTGATGCGCAGGCTGTACTTGTTGTCTTCCGGCGGATGGTTCAGCAGCGCGGCCAGGTCCTCCGGCAGCTGGTGGTGCGGCAGGTGCAGCACCAGCTGCGAGCCGGACACGCGGCGGATCAGCTGCGACATGGTGTCGAGCGCTACCACCTTGCCCAGCTTGAGCATGGCGACGCGCTTGCACATGGCTTGCGCCTCTTCCAGGTAGTGCGTGGTCAGCACGATGGTGTGGCCTTCGCGGTTCAGGCGCGAGATGAACTTCCACAGCGTCTGGCGCAGTTCGACGTCGACGCCGGCGGTCGGTTCGTCCAGCACAATCACGGGCGGCTTGTGCACCAGGGCCTGCGCCACCAGCACGCGGCGCTTCATGCCGCCGGACAGGGCACGCATATTGGTGTCGGCCTTGTTGGCCAGGCCCAGTTCCTCCATCACCTCGTCGATCCACTTGTCGTTGTTCGACAGGCCGAAGTAGCCGGACTGCAGGCGCAGCGTTTCGCGCACCGTGAAGAAGGGGTCGAACACCAGCTCCTGCGGCACCACGCCCAGCTTCCTGCGCGCCTCGCGGAAGTCGCCCACCACGTCATGGCCGTGGATCTTGACGCTGCCGGCGTCGGCTCGGATCAGGCCGGCGATGATGGAGATCAAGGTGGTCTTGCCCGCCCCATTTGGCCCGAGCAGGCCGAAGAACTCGCCTTCTTCGATTTTCAAGGACACGCCGCCAAGCGCCTGCAACGCCTTGTAGCGCTTCTGGACGTTGCTGATTTCGATTGCTGTCATGCTTACTTGTATAGATAACTGGGACAACGATGACCGTTGTAAAGGCGCGCGCTCATCAGGCGCGGGAGACGGTCAATTATATTGGAAATTTGGTTCGGGCTCGCCGAACCGGTGAATCTACAGCGTACTACGGGCGGGGGGGTGGGGCGGGGGTCAATGATGATGCAGGTCGGCGGGCGACACGAGCGTGCACACGCCATAGAGCTTGGTCAAGCTCTTGAGCTGTTCTGGCAGGTTGCGCAGTTCCAGCGGGCTGCCGTTCTGGGCGGCAGCGCGCTGCCATGCCAGCATGACTGACACGGCAGCGGAGTCCACGGTTTCCACCTGGCCCAGGTCGAACACGGTCTGGCCGGCGCGCAGCGCGGCCAGGCCCTGCGCCAGCGCTTCCGTGGCGTTGGCCACGGTCAGCGACTGCAGGGACAGTTGGTTGGAAACGGTGGTATCAGGCATTACTTACCTGCGGTTTTCAGCGGCTTGGAGGCCAGCTTCTGGTTCTTGGCAGCCAGGGTCTTGATCAGGCCGTCGATGCCGCCTTTCGAGATTTCCGAAGCGAAGGTGCCTTTGTAGGCTTCCACCAGCCACGCGCCCAGCACGTTGATGTCATAGATCTTCCAGCCGGCATCGGTCTTGGCGACGCGGTACTTCAGCTGGATCGGCTCGCCGCGCTGCACGTTCACCTGCGACGCCACTTCCACTTCGGTGTCGCCTGGCGAGGCGCGCATCGGCTTGAAATCAACGGTCTGGTCTTTCACCTGGGACAGGGCGCCCGAGTAGGTGAAGATCAGCAGGGTGCGGAACTCCGCGGACAGCTGCTTTTGCTGTTCCGGGGTGGCTTCGCGCCAGTAGCGGCCGGCGGCCAGCGAGGTCATGCGCTGGAAGTCGACGTAAGGCAGGATCTTGGTTTCCACCAGGTCCATCACCTTCTTCTGGTTGCCGGCCTGGATGTCCTTGTCGGACTTGGCGGTTTCCAGCACTTCGGTGCTGATGCGCTTGACCAGCGCATCCGGCGCCTCATTCGCTGCAGGGGCTGGTGCGGCCAGCGCGCTGGTAGCAAACGCTACCGTGGCGACCGCGATCAGTTGTTTCATCAATTTCATTGTTCGTTACCTATGTTGGTTAGCTTCCGGGTCACAGGCTGCTAGTCGTTTCAGCCGGTGCCGCGATTATAGCCTGAGGCGGGTTTTTGGCCTCGTCCTCCTGCTCCGCTTGCTTCTGCTTGCCCTTCGGGCCGTCCTCGCCATCGTAAACCTGGCTGTTACGGCGCTGCATCCAACCGTCGCGCACGAATTCATAACGGTCCAGGGCGGCGTCTTCCAGCAAGGTGGACGCATCGAGCAGCGATGCCCGCTGGTCCACAACACGGGTAACGGTGCCGATGTTGCGGACGTTGACAGGCTCCTTGTATTTCCATGGATCGGCGGCGACGTCGGCCGGCAGGGCGACGGTATCGCGCACGGTCGACGGGCCCAGCAGCGGCAGCACTACATAGGGACCGGATGGCACGCCCCAGGAACCCAGCGTCTGGCCGAAATCTTCTTTATGTTTTTGCAACCCTGCTTCGGAGGCGATATCGAGCACGCCCAGCAGGCCAAAGGTCGAGTTCAGCGCCACGCGCATCACATCCGACATGCCATCGCCAACCTTGCCTTGCAGCAGGTTGTTGGCGGCGGTCCAGATATCGGCCAGGTTGCCGAAGAAATTGCTCACGCCGGTCTGGAAAAAGCCCGGGGTGACGTTCTTGTAGGCGGTGGCAACCGGCTTCAGGGCCACTTCATCGACCTTGTCGTTGAAGTTGAAGACGGCGCGGTTGTAGCTCTCGAACGGGTCGCGCGGGTTGCTCGAGGTGGCGCAGCCGCTCAGGGCGGCAGCCGCCACCACGGTCAGGGTCAACGTACGGAATTTGCTCATTGGGAGTCCTTTCCTTCTGCTGCCTTGCTATAGATAAACTGGTTGATCAGGTCTTCCAGCACGGTGGCCGACTGGGTACGGGCGATGCGGTCGCCTGCCACCAGGTTTTTCTCGTCGCCGCCGGCTTCAATGCCAATGTACTGCTCGCCCAGCAGGCCAGCGGTCAGGATCTTGGCCGAGCTGTCTTTCGGGAACTTGAAGCCTTCTTCCATGTCCAGCGTGACAACCGCTTTATACACCTTATCGTCGAAACCGATCGACGCGACACGGCCCACCACCACGCCGGACGCCTTCACCGCCGCCTGCGGACGCAGCGAGCCGATATTGTCGAAACGCGCGGTCACCTGGTAAGTCTTGCCGAAGGCCATCGAGCCCATATTGCCGGCCTTGAGCGCCAGGAACATCAGCGCAGCGGCGCCGATAACGATGAACAGGCCAACCCAGATATCGAGAGATTTACGTTGCATTTCAAAATTCCTTAGTCATGGCGCGCTGCGCCTTACTTGCTAAACATCAGCGCCGTCAGCATGAAATCGAGCCACCAGATCATCAGGGACGAGATGACCACAGTGCGCGTCGTCGCACCGGAAACGTCCTCCGGCGTAGGCTGGGCTTCATAGCCTTGGTACAGCGCGATATAAGTGATGGCGATACCGAACACCACACTCTTCACGAATCCGTTGAATACGTCCTTCCACACATCCACGCCGCCCTGCATCTGCGACCAGAACGCGCCCTCGTCGACACCGATCAGGCCCACGCCGATCAGGTAGCCGCCGAGGATACCTACCGCGCTGAACATGGCAGTCAGCAGCGGCACCGAAATCACGCCAGCCCAGAACCGCGGCGCCAGCACGCGCTGGATCGGATTCACCGCCATCATTTCCATGGCCGACAGCTGCTCGCCCGCCTTCATCAAGCCGATCTCGGCCGTCAGCGAGGTGCCGGCGCGGCCGGCAAACAGCAGCGCGGTGATGACCGGCCCCAGTTCGCGCGTCAGGCCCAGCGCCACCAGCAGGCCGAGCGACTCCGAAGCGCCGTATTTATTCAGCGTGTAATAGCCCTGCAAGCCCAGCACCATGCCGACGAACAGGCCGGACAGGATAATGATCAGCAAGGAATAGTTACCGATCACATGCAGCTGTTCCACCAGCAGGCGCGGACGGCGCAGCAAGCCCGGCGACAGGCCCAGCATAGTAAAGAAAGTACGAGTGGAAAAGCCAATGCTTTCCACATAATCGCGTGCGCCACCACCCACGCTCAGCAGGAAACGGCGCATCATGCGCGTGCTCCCAGGCCCAGGTCCTCGGCCAGGGTCTTGCCCGGATAGTGGAACGGCACAGGGCCATCCGCTTCCGCGTGCACGAATTGCTTCACGTAAGGGTCGGTCGAAACCATCATGTCAGCCGGAGTGCCGTGGGCCACGATCTTGCCCTGCGACAGGAAATACACATAGTCAGCAATCTGGAACGATTCCTTCACATCGTGCGAGACGAGGATGGTGGTCGAACCCAGCGCATCATTCAGGTTGCGGATCAGGTTGGCGGTCACGCCCATGGAAATCGGGTCGAGGCCGGCGAACGGCTCGTCATACATGATCAGCTGCGGGTCGAGCGCGATGGAGCGCGCCAGCGCCACGCGGCGCGCCATGCCGCCGGAAATCTCGCCCGGCTTCAGCTTGGCGGCATTGCGCAAGCCCACGGCGTGCAGCTTCATCAGCACCAGATCGCGGATCAGTTCTTCCGGCAGGTCGGTATGCTCGCGCAGCGGGAACGCCACGTTTTCGTACACGGTCAGGTCGGTGAACAGCGCGCCATGCTGGAACAGCATGCCCATTTTGCGGCGCAACACGTACAGGTCGCGCGTCTTTAACTGGTGCACGACCTGGCCATCCACCTTGGCCGCGCCCTTCTGCGGGCGCAGCTGGCCGCCGATCAGGCGCAGCACCGTGGTTTTGCCGCTGCCGGAACCGCCCATGACCGCCACCACCTTCCCGCGCGGGAAGTCCATATGGAGACCGGACAGGATGGCTCGCTTTCCATAGCTGAAGTGTAAGTCACGGATTTCGACTAGATTTGGCACAGATGTCGCTCTTTGTTCTTGAGGCCACATTGTAATTCAGAAACGGATATCTCTGCTTGGAGCCCCTCAAAGCCCCTGGTGGCGGATGTAAAGAGGTAAATAATACAACACTACTAACCCCAAAGTCAGCAATTTACAATTTGAAACTGCTGTTGCCTGCTGCACGGCAGCAAATTCCTGATATTTTAATAACTTTGGCTCATTAGAAGGAATATCGGCATGAAAATTCGTCGGACGGTCCTGGCTTGCTCCCTGGCGGCCATCTCGGCCCAGGTTTTCGCTGAAAGCGACAAGATCGAAGTCGTCACCGTGACGGCGCAAAAGCGCAAGGAAGACCCGAACAAGGTGGCGATGAGTATTTCCGCCATCAGCGGCAATTCCCTGCAGGCGCAGCAGGTGGACGACTTTACCGACCTGACGCGCGCCATCCCGAATATTTCCTTCACCGCCGCCACCGGCAATGGCGGTGCCGGACCCGGCACCTCCAATATTGAAATCCGCGGCATCAGCTCGGCCGCCGGGCAGGCCACGGTCGGCATCTACCTGGGCGACGTCTCGCTGACGGTGGGCAACCTGTACACCATGGGCACGGTGGAACCGAAGTTCTTCGACATCGACCGGGTGGAAGTGCTGCGCGGCCCGCAGGCCACGCTGTACGGCGCCAGCTCCATGGGCGGCACCATCAAGTTCGTGCCGAATGAGCCGGACCTGAAAGAGCGCGAAATCCTGGCCTACGCCGAAGCGTCGTCCACGCGCGGCGGCAGCCCGGGCTTTTCCACCAATGTGGTCGGCAACTTCCCGCTGGTGAGCAATGAACTGGCGCTGCGCATCGGCGCCCAGGCCCAGCGCGCCGGCGGCTTCATCGACCAGGTGGACGGCGACGGCAAGGTGCTGGCCAGCGATATCAACAAGATCAATGACCAGGAAGTGCGGGTGGCGCTGAAATGGGCGCCGACGCGCGACCTGACTATTACGCCGTCCTTGTATTACCAGCGCGTGGATGCCAAGGATATCGCCGCCTTCAGCCTGGATCGGCCACGCTACCAGGCGCAGAAGCAGGTGCGCGAACCGTCCATCGACAAGCTGCTGACGCCCAACGTGGCCGTCAACTGGGACCTGGGCGGCGCCGACCTGACTTCCAGCACCAGCTACTTCCAGCGCAAGTTCGACCGCCAGCAGAACGGCTCGGCCTACAACAGCTATTCGCTGTCGACCTTCCTGACCTCGACCGAGGATGGCGGCAAGGCGCCGCCCGAGCTGATCGAAGCGGTGGCCGGCCTGCCTTCCACCGTCTTCCTGAACAATGCGGTGCGCCAGATCTCGCAGGAGTTCCGCCTGGCCTCCAAGCCGTATGACGCCGCGCGTTCGCCCTGGACCTGGCTGGGCGGCTTCTACTTCTCGAACCAGCACACCAACCTGAACGAGAACGACCCGATCCACGGCGTGACCGAAACGTTCAGGAAATTCGGCTTCTCCATCGACGATCCCGAACTGCTGCCGGACGCCTATCCTGGCGCCTTCCCGAACGATAACTCGTTCGCCGGCGAGTTCCACTACCGCGAAAAGCAAAGCTCGATCTTCGGCGAAGTGAATTACTACTTCTCGCCGACGCTGCACGCCACGGTCGGCGCGCGCTACCTGAAAGGCAAATCCAACCTGGCCCAGCGCAACAGCAACTACCTGGCCGGCGCCGGCAACAACAGCAGCACCGAGCTGTCCTCGCACGCCTTCACGCCGAAATACGCCGTAACGTGGGAAGCCTCGCCCGACCACACCATCTACAGCTCCGTCGCCAAAGGCTTCCGCCTGGGCGGCTCCAATGTCTTCGTGCCGCCTACCACCTGCGGCCCGGACCTGGAAGAGAACGGCCTGAGCGAAGGCCCGCCTACCTATGCGCCGGACAGCCTGTGGAGCTATGAAGTCGGCAGCAAATCGCGCTTCCTGGGCGGCCGCGTCGCCGTCAACGCCGACGTGTTCTACGTGAAGTGGAAGAACATCCAGCAGGGCGTCTACCTGCCGACTTGCGCCTACACCTACAACGCCAACGCCGGCAACGCCACCAGCAAGGGCTTTGAGTTCGACATCAAAGCCAAGCCGATGGCCGGCCTGACGCTGAGCGCCGCCGGCGGCTACGTGAAAGCTGAGCTGTCCAACGACGAAGGCATCTCCAACGGCGTGCTGGGTGCAGTGAAAGGCGCGCAAGTGCAGGGCGTACCGAAGTACAACGGCACCATCACGGCGCAGTACAACTTCTCCACCGCCGGCGGCCGCAGCGCCTTTGTCATGGGCGGCGTGCAATGGGTCGGCCCGAGCAAAGGCTCGCTCAACCCCGAGTCCACCGACTACAACCGTCCGTCGTACCACACCACCAACTTCAGCGCCGGTATCACGCTTGACCGCTACCAGCTGACTGCCTTCATCAAGAACGCCTTCGATGAAGACAAGGTCATCCAGCATCCGCAGGTCGCCTCGATCGTGCAGGGCTACCGCCTGGCGCCGCGCAGCATCGGTGTGAGCGTGGCCGCCAAGTTCTGACCGGATGGTGCAGCCAACGGCCATTGGCAGCAAGGTTGTAGCGACGCTGCTGTTGCTCGCATTTGGCCTCGCGATGAGCGCCGTCGGCATTTTCGGCGGCCTCGCGAAGCTGCATGAGCAAGCACGGAACTGGACGGCTGCACGCAGCTATGTGCCGGTTCCGGCGCGCGTCGAGTCCGCCTACCTTGATTCCCTGCGCGGCAGGAAGGGCGGCACGACTTACCGGGCAATGGCGGAATTCAGCTATGAATTCCAGGGGCGCCGCTACGCCAGCAAGCGCGTCAGCTTCAGCGACTTTGCCGACAACATCGGCGACTTCCAACACCGCGTGCACAGCGAACTGCGCGCTGCGCTGGAGCGGGGTGAGAACGTCACCCTGTGGGTCGATCCACTTGATCCCGCCAGCGCGGTTTACGACAAGTCGGTACGGCCCGGGATGATGGCCATCCACCTCTTGTTTGCCATCGTCTTCCCGTCCGTCGGCTTTGGGGCGCTCTACCTGATTTTCCACCTCCTGCGTGGCGTCAGCCCAAAGTCCGACGTACCACCGCTGGTGCGGACACGCGGAAATGGCTACGGCTTCATGCTGTTCGCCACACTGCATGTGAACAGCGTAGGCTGGACCGTCGCCCAACCTGCGCTCAAGCAGCTCGTCTCAGGCCAGCATGCCCCGGCATTGGCCCCCTTGCTCTTGCCCCTGGCTGGCATGGCCATGCTTTACTTCACCTGGCGCCGCTGGAAGCGGCCGCGTTTGACAGGCCAGCCGGTGCTCCAGGTCTCCAGCCTGAAACCGCTGCGCGGCCGCATTCTCTTCCATCCCCGCACCGGACTCCCGTCGCCCTCCGGCCAACCGCTGGTGCCGGTGGCGATCGATGCCGCGCAACTGCGCGAACGGCGCATCGGCCGCAAGCTGGAATACGAAACAATATGGCAGCAGCGCGTGCTGGAGCGGACAGTTCCGCGCGGCGTGGAGATGCTGGAATTCGAAGCCAACGCCCCGCACCTGGGCGATAAACGCTGGCGCATTACACTCCACGTGGACGCGCGCGCAATAATATTTGACCTGCCAAACGCGACCTGAACTGCGCCTGCGATGCCAACCGAATTGTAAAGAACCGGGCTATGGGGCGCGTTTATCGGAATCGTGCGCGGCCATTCATGGATGCAACAGTAGAATTGCCGTTTTTTTAACTTTCGGTATGAACGAGCACACTGGAAAAGCACCGGGCCTCATATCAGCCATCATCATCTTCGCCAACCTGGCGCTACTGCTTGTCATCATCATGTTCCTGGGACTCGACTCAGTCCCCGGCGCGCACGAAGGGCATGCAATCGGGCTGGCCTTATTGGGTATGTACACCTATGGGTTCGCGCTGCTCTGCCTGGTGGTGGGCTTAGGCTACTTTGGCATCAAGTCGTACTTCCTTGAACAGCCCGCGCAAGGGTGGCAGTGGCTCCTGCTCGTTTGCTTGTTCATTGAGTTGACGATACCACCGTACTACTTTCTGGCCTAAGGGAATGCGGCGGCCGGGCTGACGGCAGCACATTCAGGCCGTCGACCTGTGCCGCCGCACGCAGCGCTTCGTCATACTGCAGCAGCGCATCGTCAAAACAGACGTCGAAGATGCACAGCTCGCCGCTGGCGCGCAGGCGTTGGGCGCGGAAATAGTGCGCGCCCTTCAATGCCGTCCCTGCTGCTTGCCAGCCAAACGGTTGGCCCCAGCGCGTGACCTGGAAGCCGCGCGCTTCGAACCAGCGCACCAGCTGGCACAGGAGATCCACCCGCTCCGGCACCAGCAGGTCGACATCGGACGGCAGCCGTTCCGCCTTCTGCCCTGCCAGCCAGCGCGCAAAGCCGCCGTAGACAAGCACCTCGGGAAAGTCGGCGGCCAGCTCGCGCAGGCAACGCAGGCTGTCCTGCAGGTCGACCGGCTTGCGGTCGTTGCGGGCGATCAGTGCGTATTCGTGCGCGCGGTTGCTGCCAGCGTCCAGCGCCGGCAACGGTGCTGTCGGGCGCTCGTAGAGCAGGATGCGCTCGTCGACCAGGTTGAAATGCTCGGCCAGCATGCGGCCCAGGTCCCAGGCCATGGGCACGAAATGCGTGCCGATGCGCAGGTTCTCCGCCATCACGATCAGGTATCCGCCTTCGCGCAGCATTGGCTTGAGCGACTTCAGCACGCGGTAGAACATGTCGAGGAAGCCCGCGTAATTGCTTGCGCTGTACAGCTGGCCGTCGCTGTCGTGCGCGGACTGCCAGCGGCATCCGAAGTAGGGCGCGTTGGTCAGCACCAGGTCCGCCTGCGGCAAGGAGGCTGCCACCTCGACCAGGTCGCCGGCCAGCACCGTCTGGTTGCGCGCGTCCAGCCGGCGCAAGCGTTCTTCCGCAATGGCTGCGCGGGCGGGCTCCAGCTCCACGCCGATGCCGCGCCGGCCCTCCAGCGAGGCGGCAACCAGGGTCGTGCCGAAACCGTTGAACGGGTCGATCACCATGCCGGCGGGCGGCGAAAAGTGGCGGATGAAAGGGCGCATCTGCTCCACCCAGCCGCAATCGCGCGCACCCAGCGCATCGTTCGCTGCCAGGTCGGGCGGGAGCTTGTAGGCGGGATCGCTGTCCCGCAGTATGAGCCAGCTGTTGTTATCCATTTGCGCGCTCCGCCGCCAACAATACGTGCCGTTCGGGATTCCAGTCGGCGCAAAGGTTGCCGTTGGCGTGGAAGACCAGCTTGTAGACGTCGCCCGAGTTGTGCTGCCGGTGCATCTGGGAGTAGTCGGATGCTTCGAAAGTGACGTTCATGTCGCGGAACCTGCCGACCAGGTTCCAAAAGTAATAGCCTTCCGTCACTTGCTCGAAGGCGAAGCTGTCCGCAAACTCCGTGGTCGCCAGGCATTGCGCGAGCAGGCTGTCCATCGATACGCGCGCGTTGCCGATGTAGCGTGCCGTCACATTGTCCTTGTAGCTGTCGTCGAGTTTTGAGAACTCGCGGAAGATCACCGAGCGCACTCCCAGCGCGTGCGCCCATTCCAGGTAGCGCAGGACATCCGCCGTCTGTGCCACGCCGCCTTCCTGGACGATGCACACCATCTTCACATTCAGGCGGCCAGCCAGGCGCTGCACCATGGCGCTGAATGCCGGCTGGTGCTGCACCTGGACGCCGGGCCGGAAGCGCATGATGGACTGGTTGGTCGCTGCGTCGAAATGGTGGCGCGACAGTTCGAGCCAGTCGAGGCCGAAATCGACCAGGCGCTCGGTCAACGCTTCGCCTTGCTGCGCTACGGCGAGGCCGGCGCCGTTTGTGTACAGTACGCGGTTCAGGACGGGCGATACCGCCGCATGCTGCGCCAGGATATCCAGCATGGCGCCCATCCAGCCTGCATCGTCCGTCGTCTCCAGGCCGGAAAGGGAGTAGGACAGCGGCAAGCCGCGCAGTTGTTCGAGCGCGCTTTCCAGCGCCGCGAAGTAGCCAGGCCCGGGGCGTAGCGCGCTCGATGGACGGGCGCCGCCGGCTTCGATCAGCGTTTCGGAGCAGAAGCGACAACGCGCCGAGCATGGCTGCGCCGATGCGTAGGGCGTGAAGGTCACCGGCTGCGCGACGCGGTAGGTGCGTCCGCCGATGGCGTGCCTGCGCCAGCGCTCTTCGTCGGCGGGATCGGGGGCGCGGAATGCGACTGCCGGTACGGATTTGCGCAGACCCGCCAGGACGGGAGCCGCAAACAGGCTTGCCGAAATCGCGTCGGTGAGGGGCTGGATCGGGATGACATTACGTTCGCTCATGAATCCAGTGTAGATCACTTAGGATAGTTTTGCAACTAAGCTTAGTCAGCGATTAGCTGGAGCCATCACTAATTAGTATAATTCTCGTACTAAGACTGCCCGAGACCCATCCTGCCCATGCAACAAGTAATCTGCACTGTCGACGTTGTCCTGCTCACGCTGCAGGAGGATGCCCTGAAAGTCGCGCTGCTGAGCCGCAGCCATGAACCGTTCCAGGGCGTTGCGGCGCTGCCGGGCGGGTACATCCATCCGCAAAGCGATAGCGACGCGCAGGATGCGGCGCTGCGCGTGCTGCGCGAGAAGACGGGTATCACGCCGCCCTATCTGGAACAACTCGCCACCTTCTCTGGGCCGGCACGCGATCCGCGCGGGTGGTCGGTGTCCATTGTCTATTACGCGCTGGTTCCGGCTGGCGTGCTTGAGGAGAATGTGCATCCGGGCGTGAAACTGGCCAGCGTCGACAAGCCACTCAAGCTGCCTTTCGACCATCTGGAGATAATCCATGCGGCGGTGGCGCGGCTGCGCAGCAAGAGCCAGTACTCGTCGCTGCCATGCTACCTCGCGGGCGAGACCTTTACCTTGCCGCAGTTACAGCGCGTGTACGAATCGCTGATGGGTGAGCCGATCAACAAGGTCAGCTTCCGCCGCAAGATCAGCGAGATGGATATGCTGGAGGCAGTGGAAGGCGCTTTCTCCAGCGGCGCGGCGCACCGGCCGGCGCAGCTCTATCGGCTCAAGCAGGAGGTCCATGAAAGGCTTGCGCTGCTGGAAAGGGGCATGTAGAGCCGACTTACGCCCCGTACACTTTTGCCAGGAGGGCGAAAACCCCCAGCACTACCGTGAAAAGCATGCCTGTAAGGATGCGAACTCCGGCATGGACGCGGTCAAAATTCCTGCGCGTTTCATCCTTAAAGTCTTTTAGGGTCTCAGCTTGATGCGTGGAAGAGGATTCGATGCGAACGACACGACATTCAAGGTCACCGTTCGGCTTGCGGTTATTGTCGCTGTGCATTTGGCGCCTCGCTTTGAAGTGCGTGGTGCCAGTTTACGCTGATGGGCAGGAGCGTCAAGCGCACTGGGCTGTGCGCATCAATACGCCGAAAAGGACTTCGGCGTATTGAGCAACATCAAAGAGGATGCACCGGTGTCCAAATGACAGACCTGGCACCGGTTTGTGGCACCGGTTTGGGGTCAGCGTGGCAGGACGGAGCTGCCCATCAGGTATTCGTCGACGGCGCGGGCGCATTGGCGGCCTTCGCGGATGGCCCAGACCACCAGCGATTGACCACGGCGCATGTCGCCGGCGGCGAAAATGCCGGGCTTGCTGGTCTTGTAGCTGTTGTCGCCTTCGGTCTGGGCGCGCGCGTTGCCGCGTGCGTCTTTGTCGACACCGAAGGCGTCAAGCACTTGCTGCACCGGGGAGACGAAGCCCATGGCCAGCAGCACCAGGTCGGCCTTCACTTCGAATTCGGAGTTCGGCACTTCGCTCATCTTGCCGTCTTTCCATTCGACGCGGCAGGCGATCAGCTTTTCGACTTTGCCATTCTTGCCTTCAAAGCGCTTGGTGGCGACGGCCCAGTCGCGCTCGCATCCTTCTTCGTGCGAGGAGGAGGTGCGCAGCTTGGTTGGCCAGTAGGGCCAGACCAGGGGCTTGTTCTCCTGCTCGGGCGGCATCGGCATCAGCTCGAACTGGGTGACGCTGGCGGCGCCGTGGCGGTTGGAGGTGCCGACGCAGTCGGAGCCGGTGTCGCCGCCGCCGATCACGACCACGTGCTTGCCGGTGGCTTTGATCTGGTCTTTGATCTTGTCGCCGGCGTTGACCTTGTTCTGCTGCGGCAGGAAGTCCATGGCGAAGTGGACGCCTTTCAGTTCGCGCCCTGGCACTGGCAGGTCGCGCGGCTGCTCGGCGCCGCCGGCCATCACTACAGCGTCAAAGTCTTTTTCCAGGTCTTCCGGGAAGATGGTTTCTTTGGCGCTGTTGGCGACGGTGGCCGGGAAGTCTTTGCCGATCAGGACGGAGGTGCGGAATTTCACGCCTTCCGCTTCCATCTGTTCGATGCGGCGGTCGATGTGGTGCTTCTCCATCTTGAAGTCGGGGATGCCGTAGCGCAGCAGGCCGCCGATGCGGTCGGCTTTTTCAAACACGGTCACGTCGTGGCCGACGCGGGCCAGCTGCTGGGCGGCGGCCAGGCCTGCGGGGCCGGAGCCGACCACGGCGACTTTCTTGCCGGTCTTGTTGGCCGCTGGCTGCGGCACGACCCAGCCGTGCTCCCAGCCTTCGTCGATGATCTTGTGTTCGATCGATTTGATGCCGACCGGGAGTTCGTGGATGCCGAGGGTGCAGGCGCTTTCACATGGGGCGGGGCAAATGCGGCCGGTGAACTCGGGGAAGTTGTTGGTCGAGTGCAGGACGTTCAGTGCTTCGCGGTAGTGGCCGCGATATACGAGGTCGTTCCAGTCGGGGATGATGTTGTTGACCGGGCAGCCCGAGTTGCAGAACGGGATGCCGCAGTCCATGCAGCGCGCGCCCTGGATCTTGGCCTGGTCGTGGCTCAGGTGGATGACGAACTCTTTGTAGTTCTTGAGGCGTGCCTCAGGGGCCAGGTAGCTTTCTTCCTGGCGCTGGAATTCCATGAAACCGGTGATCTTACCCATTTTTCTCTATCCTCTCTTACGCTGCGATTGCTTGGGTTTCCGCTTCGATCGCGGCGTTGTCTGCCATTTCCACCAGGGCGCGTTTGTACTCGCTCGGGAACACTTTGACGAACTTGGCGCGGCTTTCGTTCCAGTTGTCGAGCAACAGGCGCGCGCGCGTGCTGCCGGTGTGTTTGAAGTGGCGCTCAATCAAGCGTTTGAGGATGGTTTCGTCGGCCTCCGGTTCTCCATTACGGTGCTGGCTGTGCCAGGTGGCTTTGTCGACTTGCTGGTCGGCGGCTGCCTTCACTTCTTCCAGGCTGACCATGGACATATTGCACTTGCTGTGGAATTCGCCGTCGGGGTCGTACACGTAGGCGATACCGCCCGACATGCCGGCGGCGAAGTTGCGGCCGGTGGCGCCCAGTACGACCACGGTGCCGCCGGTCATGTATTCGCAGCCGTGGTCGCCCAGGCCTTCGACAATGGCGGTGGCGCCGGAGTTGCGCACGGCGAAGCGTTCGCCGGCCACGCCGTTGAAGAAGGCTTCGCCGGCCACGGCGCCGTACAGCACGGTGTTGCCAACGATGATGTTGTTCACGGCCCAGCCACGGAACTCGGTGTTCGGGCGTACGATGATGCGGCCGCCCGACAGGCCTTTGCCGACGTAGTCGTTGCCTTCGCCCACCAGGTCGATGGTGATGCCGGCGGCCAGGAAGGCTGCTGCCGATTGGCCTGCGGTGCCTTGCAGCTGGATGTGGATGGTGTCGTCCGGCAGGCCGGCGTGGCCGTATTTCTTGGCCACTTCGCCAGACAGCATGGTGCCGACGGTGCGGTTGACGTTCTTCACCGGCGAGATGAAGGACACGCGCTCGCCTTTTTCCAGCGCGGGCTTGGCTTGGGCGATCAGCTTGAGGTCGAGCGCTTTGTCCAGGCCGTGGTCCTGTTCTTCGCTGTGGAAGATGGACATACCGTCGTTGGTCTTCGGCTGGTAGAACACATTGCTGAAGTCGAGGCCTTTGGCTTTCCAGTGGGTGATGGCTTTCGACTTGTCCAGCAGGTCGGAGCGGCCGATCAGTTCTTCAAAGGTGCGGATGCCCAGTTGCGCCATCAGCTGGCGGGCTTCTTCGGCGACGAAGAAGAAGTAGTTGACCACATGTTCCGGCTTGCCCTGGAATTTCTTGCGCAGCTCGGGATCCTGGGTGGCGACGCCGACCGGGCAGGTGTTCAGGTGGCACTTGCGCATCATGATGCAGCCTTCCGCGACCAGCGGTGCGGTGGCGAAGCCGATTTCGTCGGCGCCCAGCAGGGCGGCGATCACGACGTCGCGGCCGGTGCGCATCTGGCCGTCGGCCTGCACGCGCACGCGGCTGCGCAGGCCGTTCAGCACCAGGGTTTGCTGGGTTTCGGACAGGCCCAGTTCCCATGGGGTGCCGGCGTGCTTGACCGAGGACAGCGGCGAGGCGCCGGTGCCGCCGTCGTGGCCGGCCACCACGATGTGGTCGGCCTTGGCTTTGCTGACGCCTGCGGCAACGGTGCCGATGCCGACTTCCGACACCAGCTTGACCGAGATCGAGGCGCGCGGGTTGGCGTTCTTCAGGTCGTGGATCAGCTGCGCCAGGTCTTCAATCGAGTAGATGTCGTGGTGCGGCGGCGGCGAGATCAGGCCGACGCCCGGTACCGAGAAGCGCAGCTGGGCGATGTATTCGGAGACCTTGTGGCCTGGCAGCTGGCCGCCTTCGCCCGGCTTGGCGCCCTGCGCCATCTTGATCTGGATCTGGTCGGCGGAATTCAGGTATTCCGCCGTCACGCCGAAGCGGCCGGAGGCGACCTGCTTGATGCGCGAGCGCAGGGAGTCGCCTTCCTGCAGCGGGATATCGACTTCGATCTTGTCCTTGCCCAGTACGGAGGCGAAGGTGGAGCCGACCTTGATCGGGATGCCTTTCAGTTCGTTGGTGTAGCGTGCCGGGTCTTCGCCGCCTTCGCCGGTGTTGGATTTGCCGCCGATGCGGTTCATCGCAACGGCCAGGGTGGCGTGGGCTTCGGTCGAGATCGAGCCGAGCGACATGGCGCCGGTGGCGAAGCGCTTGACGATCTCTTTTGCCGGCTCCACTTCGTCCAGCGGGATCGCTTTCGACGGGTCGATCTTGAACTCGAACAGGCCGCGCAGGGTCAGGTGGCGCTTGCTCTGGTCGTTGATGATCTGGGCGTACTCTTTATAGGTCGAGTAGTTGTTGGCGCGGGTCGAGTGCTGCAGCTTGGCGATCGCGTCCGGGGTCCACAGGTGGTCTTCGCCGCGAACGCGGTAGGCGTATTCACCGCCGGCGTCCAGCTGGTCGGCCAGCACCGGATCGTCGCTGAAGGCCAGCTTGTGCAGGCGCAGGCCTTCTTCGGCCACTTCGAACAGGCCGATGCCTTCCACGTTCGACTGGGTGCCGCGGAAGTACTTGTCCACCAGCTGGCGGTTCAGGCCAACGGCTTCGAAAATCTGCGCGCCGCAGTAGGACATGTAGGTGGAAATGCCCATCTTGGACATTACCTTCATCAGGCCTTTGCCGACTGCCTTGGTGTAGTTGTAGATGGCCTTTTCCGGGGTCAGGTCGCCTGGCAGCGAGTGCGCCAGTTCGGTCAGCGTTTCCATCGCCAGGTATGGGTGGACGGCTTCGGCGCCGTAGCCGGCCAGCAGGGCGAAGTGGTGGGTCTCGCGCGCAGAGCCGGTTTCCACCACCAGGCCGGTGGAGGCGCGCAGGCCTTTGCTCACCAGGTGCAGGTGAATGGTGGAGGTGGCCAGCAGGGCCGGGATGGCGACGCGGTCCGGGCCGACCGAGCGGTCGGACACGATCAGGATGTTGTGGCCGGATTTCACGGCGTCGACGGCTTCCGCGCAGAGCGATGCCAGCGACGCTTCCACGCCTTCCTTGCCCCAGGCCAGCGGATAGCAGATGCTCAGTTCATAGGACTTGAACTTGCCGCCGGTGTGCTGGCTGATGGTGCGCAGGCGCGCCATGTCGTCGAAGCTCAGCACCGGCTGCGATACTTCCAGGCGCATTGGCGGGTTGACGTTGTTGGTATCGAGCAGGTTCGGTTTCGGGCCGATGAAGGACACCAGCGACATCACCATGGCTTCGCGGATCGGGTCGATCGGCGGGTTGGTGACCTGGGCGAACAGCTGCTTGAAGTAGTTATACAGCGGCTTCAGTTTGTTGGAGGTGACGGCCAGCGGCGAGTCGTTGCCCATGGAACCCACGGCTTCTTCGCCGGCGGTGGCCATCGGTGCCAGGATGAAGCGCATGTCTTCCTGCGTGTAGCCGAACACCTGCTGGCGGTCCAGCAGGGAGGCGGTCTGCTTTTCGCCGGCCGCCGGGCCGTATTTGGCGACGTTGGCGGCGGTCTGGCTTTCGCTCAGTTTCAGCTCGCCCAGCTTGATGCGCACGGCGTTGATCCAGGCTTTGTATGGCTTGGCGTTGGCGTAGGTGTCTTTCAGTTCCTTGTCGTCGATGATGCGGCCGGCTTCCAGGTCGATCAGGAACATCTTGCCCGGCTGCAGGCGCCATTTCTGGATGATCTTCGATTCCGGGATCGGCAGTACGCCCGATTCGGATGCCATCACCACCAGGTCGTCGTCGGTGACGATGTAGCGGGCAGGGCGCAGGCCGTTGCGGTCCAGGGTGCCGCCGATGTAGCGGCCGTCGGTAAAGGCCATGGCGGCCGGGCCGTCCCATGGTTCCATCATCGACGCATAGTATTCGTAGAAGGCTTTGCGGTTGTCGTCCATCAGCGTGTGGTTCTCCCACGCTTCCGGGATCATCATCATCATCGCCTGCGCCAGCGGGTAGCCGGCCATCAGCAGCAGTTCCAGCGCGTTGTCGAAGCAGGCGGTGTCGGACTGGCCTTCGTAAATCAGCGGGAACAGCTTCTGCAGGTCTTCGCCCAGCACGGCGGACTTCATTACGCCTTCACGGGCGCGCATCCAGTTGAAGTTGCCCTTCACGGTGTTGATCTCGCCATTGTGCGCGATCAGGCGGTAAGGGTGGGCCAGCGGCCATTCAGGGAAGGTGTTGGTCGAGAAGCGCTGGTGCACCAGCGCCAGCGCCGAGATGCAGCGCGGGTCCTGCAGGTCTTTGTAGTACACGCCCACCTGGTCGGCCAGCAGCAGGCCTTTGTACACGACGGTACGGGCCGACATGGATGGCACGAAGAATTCTTTGCCGTGGATCAGTTTCAGCGCCTGGATCGCGTGGCCGGACGATTTGCGGATGACGTACAGCTTGCGCTCCAGCGCGTCGGTCACCATCACGTCCTGGCCGCGGCCGATGAAGATCTGGCGGATGACCGGCTCTTTTTCGCGTACGCGCGGCGACATCGGCATTTCGGAGTCGATCGGCACGTTGCGCCAGCCCAGCACGACCTGGCCTTCGATGCGCACGGCGCGTTCGATTTCCTGTTCGCAGGCGATGCGGGAAGCGTTTTCCTTCGGCAGGAAGACCATGCCGACGCCGTATTCGCCGGGCGGCGGCAGCTCGACGCCTTGCTTGGCCATTTCATCGCGGTAGAACTGGTCCGGGATCTGGATCAGGATGCCGGCGCCGTCGCCCATCAGCTTGTCCGCACCCACAGCGCCCCTGTGGTCGAGGTTCTTCAGGATCAGCAGACCCTGTTCGACGATCGAGTGGCTCTTGTTGCCTTTGATGTGGGCGACAAAACCGACGCCACAGGCATCGTGTTCGTTGGCTGGGTTGTACAAACCTTGCGCTTGCATGCGTTTCTCCGCTGAATTTTTGGTCACGAAAATCCAGAGTAGTGCAATGCACAAAAACGCGCAACAAAAACAATTAGGGTCGGAGTCGAATTAATTCTGCGACAGTCGCTTGAAAATTTAAATGGGGACAGAGTCGCATCGAAACCGGTAAATCAGTGTCAGACCCGCAGGGTCTGACACTTCTTAAGGTGTCTGACCCTGTGGGTCAGCCACCGCCTTACCGGTTTTAGCCGGCCGCCCGCGCTTGGCCGGCAATACCTGCCGTTTCATGCGCCGCTCCAGCTCCGCCTTCCACTTGTCGCTGCCTAGTGGCCAGCCTTTCAGCGCCGCCGCTTCGATCGCGCGCTGGTCTGCGCCTGCCAGCCCCTGCGCCGCCAGCTCTATATAGGCAGCCTCGCGCTGGAACGGCGTGTTCCCCAGCGCCCAGTAGATGGGATGGTCATTCACGGCCCCATCCTGGCGGATGCCGGCATGGTGCGGATAGCTCGACCACTGGTATTGCTCCAGCCCCTCGGCCAGGCGCGCCCGCACGGCCGCGAATTCGATGTATTTTGAGCAAGGAATGAAGTAGCGCTCGGCCTCGATCACCGAGGTTTTATAGCGCCCCTGCCATAAAGTACCGGCGCGGCCATACTTCTGGTTGAAATAAGGGACATAGTGCCGCCCGATCCACTGCATCATGCCGCCCAGGCCTTCCTCGTCGCTGGGCGAGGCCAACAGGTGCAATTCCCCCGGCAACAGGGTGTAGGCATGCACCGCCACCTTATACAGGCGGGCGGCGGCACGCATCCAGGCGATAAAACTGCTGAAATCTTCAGCATCCAGGAACACTTCCTGGCCATTCAGGCCGCGCTGGATGATGTAATGGGGCTGGTTGGGAACAACGAGACGGGGCAAACGAGCCATAAAAACAAAAAGGGTAGGATCGGGAAACCCCGATTCTACCCAGTTCGTCTGACTCTGTCCCTAATTAGGAAATATTGAAGCTGGCGGACAGGCTGTAGCCCTCGCCATAGGCCGAACGCAGGGGAAGGTCCTGGCCCAGGCCGCTGCGTGCCTTTTTGCGTAAACGATACACCAGCATGTCGACGCGGCGGCCAGCATCCGGATCGTCGCCGCCGATACCGGCCACGATCACCTGGCGCGGCACCGGCCGGGTATTAATAGTGAGCAAGTGCAGGAAATTGCACTCTTTCTCGGTCAGCGTGATGGCCTGGCCCTGCAGTTCCAGCTGGCGTGCGGAGACCTTCAGGGTCCACTTGCTCGGCACAGGAATCGCTTCCTGCGGGCCAACGCGGCGGTCCAGCGCCTCGATATGGGCCGCCAGTTCCGGGAATTTGATCGGCTTGGTCAGGTAATGGTCAGCGCCCAGGCGCAGGCCCATGATGCGGGAATCGAACGCCACACGGCCGGTCAGCACGAGCAGGCCGATCTGCGGGTAAAGCTGACGCATGCGCGGGATGACATTAAAGCCATCCTCATCCGGCAGGCCGAGGTCGAGCACGACCACGCCGACGGTACCCTGGCTCAGGGCGGACCACATTTCCTGGGCGTTATTGGTGGTGTGCACAACATGGCCGAGTTCAGCCAGGAAGTCCGCCATTTCTTCGGCGTACTCCAGGTTGTCTTCCACGATCAGTATTTGCGTCATTGATGCGCCATTTTCTATTCATTTCGCAAGCCGGGGGTTGGGGCTTGCGTCAAAGAATTATCACGGTTGGTCACCGGCTGCGCAAGGCTTAAGCAGCAACTGGAAGCCAAATCCGAAATTTCTTGCCGCTTTCAGGCAAATTTTCCACAGACAGCGTGCCGCCGTGGACCTCTACAACATTCTTGGCCATATACAGGCCCAGGCCGGAGCCGGCGTGCCCTGCAGCAGCCTTGCCTCGGTAACCCTTGTCGAAGAGTTTGCCTAGCTCATCATCCGGAACGGGAGCGCCGTGGTCGATGACGAGGAGTTCAACCCCGCCCTCGCTGGCTTTTTTCCCCTGCAATTCTATCGCAACGTTGTCATTTGTGTACTTGAGGGCATTATCTAAAAGTATATCCAGACACAGGCGCAAGCCTTGCGGGTCGCAGCGCATCCACTGCGGCAAGCCCTCCGCACGCACGCTGATGCCGGCCCGGCGCTGGCGCGCCTGTTCTGCGGCGGTTTCCAGCAGGGCTTCCGGCGACACTTCATCGGCCTGGCGTTTGCGGCCAATACTGGCCAGGCGCTCGGGACTCAGGTACTCGTTGATCAACTCCAGCAAGCGGTCGACCGAGGTCTGGATCTTGCGGTAGCGCTTTTTGGTGTTCTCGTCGGCGTTCTGCGAGGTCATCTCCAGGCGCTGGATGGCGCCATCGATGGTCGACAGGGGCGTGCGGAATTCATGCGACACCATGGAGGCGAACTTCTTTTGCTGCTTCTCGCGCTCGACGCGTTCGCGGATATCGCGCACCGTGCCGACCAGGCGCAGCACGCCGCTGTCGACATCCGGCACCAGGGTCGATTCGATTTCGACCGGGATCGGCACGCCATCCTTGCCCGGCATTTCGGTATCGCGCACGGTGTGGCGGCGGGTGGTGTCGCCGGAGGTGTAGGCCTCCAGCCGTTCCGGCAGCTCGGCCATCAGGTGTTCCGCCACCTGCTGCGCGCGCTCGGGCATATAGCCGAACAGCTTTTCGGCGGAAGGGCTGACGTACAGCAACTGGCCACTATCGCAGTCCAGCATCCAGTGTACGTCGCTGCTGTGGTCGAGGATCTGGCGATAGTGTTCAGCACTCAGCATGGGATCAGTCCTGTAATGGGGCGAAGATCTGCTGCAGGTCTTCCTGGGTCAATGCCATCTTCTGCGACTCGCCTTCGGCCAGCACGGATTGCGCCAGGTCCGATTTCTTTTGCTGCAGCAGCTGGATCTTCTCTTCCAGCGTGCCTTTGGCGATCAGCTTGTAGACGAATACCGGCTTGTCCTGGCCGATACGCCAGGCACGGTCGGTGGCCTGGTTCTCTGCCGCCGGGTTCCACCATGGATCGTAATGGATCACGGTATCGGCCGCCGTCAGGTTCAGGCCCACCCCGCCGGCTTTCAGCGAAATCAGGAAGATCGGCACCGCGCCCTGCTGGAAGGCCGCCACCTGGGCGCCGCGGTCGCGCGTTTCGCCGGTCAGGATGGCGTACGGGATGTCGCGCGCTTCCAGCTCCTCCTCGATCAGCTCCAGCATCGAGGTGAATTGCGAGAACACCAGGATCTTGCGCTTCTCTTCCAGCAGGTCTTCGATCATCTGCATCAGGTCGATCAGCTTGGCCGAGCCGGTGGCTGCCGCTTTCTTGGTGGTCTTCACCAGGCGCGGGTCGCAGCACACCTGGCGCAGCTTGAGCAGCGCCTCCAGGATCACGATCTGCGAACGCGCCACGCCCTTGCGGTCGATCTCCTCGCGCACCTTCTGGTCCATGGCCAGGCGCACGGTCTCGTACAGGTCGCGCTGCGCGCCGCTCAGCTCCACCTTGCGCACCATCTCGGTTTTCGGTGGCAATTCCTTCGCCACGCTGTCCTTGGTACGGCGCAGCAGGAAAGGCTTGATGCGGCGGTTCAGCAGCATGCGGCGCTGCGGGTCGTCCTGGCGCTCGATCGGGTGGCGGAAGTTGCTGTTGAACGTCTTCTCGTCGCCCAGCAGGCCCGGCAGCAGGAAGTGGAACTGCGACCACAGCTCGCCCAGGTGGTTTTCCAGCGGCGTGCCGGACAGGCACAGGCGGTGCCGCGCGCGCAGCAAGCCGGCGCTCTGGGCCGCCTTGGAGCGGGTGTTCTTGATGTAATGCGACTCGTCCAGGATCACCAGGTGGAAATCATGCTCGCGCAGCTTTTCCTCGTCGCGCGGCAGCAGGGCGTAGGTGGTCAGCACCAGGTCCGATTTCGGGATTTCATCGAACAGCTCGGCGCGGTCCTTACCTTGCAGCAGCAGCACCTTCAGATCCGGCGCGAAGCGCGCCGCCTCATCCTGCCAGTTGTTCATCAGGCTGGTAGGCGCGATGACCAGGGCCGGATGATCCAGGCGGCCGGCTTCCTTCTCGACCAGGATGTGGGCCAGGGTCTGCACCGTCTTGCCCAGGCCCATATCGTCGGCCAGGATGCCGCCAAAGTTGTACTCGCGCAGGAACTGCATCCAGCTCAAGCCATCGGTCTGGTAGTCGCGCAGGGTGGCTTGCAGGCCGGCCGGGGTCGGCACGCGCTTGACCGAGGAGAACTGGTTCAGCTTGCGGCCCATCTCGCGCAGCTCCTCGCCGCCGGTCCACTGGAAGTCCACATTGCGCGCCAGTTCGTCCAGGCGCGCCGCATCCAGCGAGGACATGCGCACGGTGTGGCGGATCTTCTCGCTGAAGTACAGCTCGCCGATCGTGGCCAGGATGGGCTTGACGCGGTTCCAGGGCAGGGCGACGCGGGTGCCGTCCGGCAGCGCGGCCAGCATCTGGTCGGCATCGCCATGCACAGCCAGCGCCTTCGGGCTGAAATCGTTCGGGAAGTTGCGGATCATTTGCACCAGCACCGGCAGCAGCGGCACGCGCTCGCCGTTGACGGTGATGCCCAGCTCCAGCTCGAACCAGGCATTGCCGTTCTCGGAGGTTTCCTCCTCCACCTCGGCATACCAGTCCTCCACCGCCACCATGTCGTAGCGGTACTTCGGCGACTTCTCCACGCGCCAGCCTGCGGCCAGCAATTCCTCGATGCCGGACTCGGCAAAGCGGATCCAGTCGGCCTGGTTGGCCAGCAGCAGGCCGCCGCGCACGCTGGACAGCGGCAGCGCGGTCGGCTTGCGGAAGCCGAGCTGGGTCAGGGTCTCCAGCGCCGCCGCTTCCAGTTCCTCGTTGCGCTGGATGATTTCCGTCACCTCGCCGCGCTGGCGCACCACGCGCTGCGACGGGTCGAACGAGACACGCTCGCCATCGTAGTCATAGGACAGCACCGCATAATCGTTCCAGCGCTGCAGGGTGCCGTCGGCCAGCTGGGCCGAATCCAGCACCAGGATCGGGCGCGGCTTGACATCGGTACGCACGCGCTGCGGCAGCGGCTGCGGCAGCGGCATCAGCTGTTGCAAACCATGCGCCAGCAGCAACTGCGAAACGCGCATCTTATCGTTTGGCATCAACAGCGGCGCCTGCGCCACCAGGGCCTGCAGGTCGGCCAACGGGATGGTGGTGCCGCCCTGGTTCAGCTGCAGCTCGCCGGTGGACAGGTTGTCGATATACCACGGCGGGTCGGTCGGCAGCATGTAGTCGATCTGGTCGGCGCCGTGGTGCTTGGCACCCTCCGGCACTTCCACCTGCCAGCCCAGGCGCAGGCCCTTGCCCTCTTCGCGCCAGGCCAGGTTCGCGTTGCGCAATGGGCCCGGCTTCATCGGATACACCAGGCCGTTGCCCACGTCAGACCAGGAATTCGCCCACAGCAGCTTTTCCTGCTGCGACAGCATCTGCAGCAAGGCCGCGCCGATCTTGCCGCGCGGCTCGGTCGCACTGCCGGTCTGGGAATTGGGACCGCTGCGCATGGCCACGAAGAAGCGCACCAGGTCTTCATCGCCCGGCGCCAGGAAGGCCGGCGGGGCCGAGAGCAAGGAGAACACTTCGCTGACCGGGCTGGCCGCCGCCACATCGCCGTTCGGCTTCAGGCGCGCCTTGTACAGGCACAGCGCCACGTGGCGCCCGCCGCTGGTCGGCGCCAGCACGTAAATCAGTTTGTAGTTAGTCTGTTTCGGATCGATATCGACCGGGGCCAGTTTAGGCTTGGGATGCGCGGCTGCATCCACCCTCTGCAACCACGTCGCCACAGCATAGGGAAGCTGGTTGGGCGGAGCGGTTGGCGCAGGGGCCGGTGCGACTGGAGTTTCGCGGAGTTCGTCGCGGGTAATATCCATTGGGCGCATTCTTTTAAATCAGCGGTTCAAAAACAGCAACATGCAATATTATCCGCCTTCCACCGTTTCGTGTTTGTGAAAATCCTAACTTAGCGCAACTAGAGGACTGACGGGCAACATTAACTAATTAATAATAATCTATTCCGACGCCGTGTGGCGTTGTATGATTTCGGCCTTCACAGTTTGGAAACACCGTCATGCTGCCTTCTATCGAACAACGCCTCGCCCTTGAACTGGCTGCCAAACCGGCCCAGGTCGCCGCCGCCATCGCCCTGCTGGACGAAGGCGCCACCGTCCCGTTTATCGCCCGCTACCGCAAGGAAGCGACCGGCGGCCTGGACGACATCCAGCTGCGTACCCTGGAAGAGCGCCTGCGCTACCTGCGCGAGCTGGAAGAGCGCCGCGCCGCCATCATCGCCTCGATCACCGAGCAGGGCAAAATGACGCCGGAGCTGCTAGATGCCGTCACCCACGCGGAAGACAAGACCCGCCTGGAAGACCTCTACCTGCCCTACAAGCCGAAGCGCCGCACCAAGGCCCAGATCGCCATCGAAGCCGGCCTGGCTCCGCTGGCCGAAGGCCTGCTGGCCGACCCGACCATCAATCCGGAAACCGAAGCCGCCAAGTACCTGCGCGAAGCGTTTGAGACCGCCGACGGCAAGAATGCCGGCGTGCCGGACACCAAGGCCGCGCTGGACGGCGCCCGCCAGATCCTGATGGAACGCTTCGCGGAAGACGCCACCCTGCTGCAATCGCTGCGCGAATATGTGCAAGAGCATGGCGTAGTTGAATCCAAAGTTGTTGACGGAAAACAAGAAGAAGGCGAAAAGTTCGCCGATTACTTCGATTATTCCGAACCGCTGGCCGCCGTGCCCTCGCACCGCGCCCTGGCACTGTTGCGCGGACGCCGCGAAGGCGTGCTGGACGTGACCCTGCGCCTCGACTCGGAAGAAGAAAAACCGAAATGGGACGCCCCGCACAACCCCTGCGAAAGCCGCATTTCCGCCCGCTTCGGCATCAAGCAAGCCGGGCGCCCGGCCGACAAATGGCTGGCCGACACCGTGCGCTGGACCTGGCGCGTGAAATCCTTCATGCACCTGGAAACCGAGCTGATGGGCGCCCTGCGCGAAAAGGCCGAGCTGGACGCCATCAACGTCTTCGCTACCAATTTGAAAGCCTTGCTGCTGGCCGCCCCGGCCGGCCCGCGCGCCACCATGGGCCTCGACCCGGGCCTGCGCACCGGCGTCAAAGTGGCCGTGGTGGACGCCACCGGCAAGGTTGTGGATACCGCCACCATTTATCCACACCAGCCGCGCAATGACTGGCACGGCGCCCTGCACACCCTGTCGCAGCTGGCCGCCAAGCACGGCGTGCAGCTGGTTTCCATCGGCAACGGCACCGCCTCGCGCGAAACCGACAAGCTGGCGCAAGACCTGATCAAGCAGAACCCCGAGCTGAAGCTGACCAAGATCGTGGTATCCGAAGCCGGCGCCTCCGTGTATTCCGCCTCCGAATATGCCTCGCGCGAACTGCCCGAGCTCGACGTCTCCCTGCGCGGCGCCGTCTCGATCGCCCGCCGCCTGCAAGACCCGCTGGCCGAGCTGGTCAAGATCGACCCGAAATCGATCGGCGTCGGCCAGTACCAACACGACGTCTCGCAGACCCAGCTGGCGCGCACGCTGGACGCCGTGGTGGAAGACTGCGTGAACGCCGTCGGCGTGGATGTGAACACCGCCTCCGCCCCGCTGCTGGCGCGCGTTTCCGGCCTGTCCGCCAGCGTCGCCCAAAGCATCGTTACCTACCGCGACATGAAAGGCGCCTTCGCCTCGCGCGCCGCGCTGAAGCAGGTGCCGCGCCTGGGCGACAAGACGTTTGAACAAGCCGCCGGCTTCCTGCGCGTGATGGGCGGCGACAACCCGCTCGACGCCTCCGCCGTGCACCCGGAATCCTACCCGGTGGTGGAAAAGATCCTGGCCGACATCCAGAAAGACGTACGCGGCGTGATTGGCGAAAGCAAGCTGCTGAAGAGCCTTTCCCCGGCCAAGTATGCCGACGACAAATTCGGCGTACCGACTGTGACCGACATCATCAAGGAACTGGAGAAACCTGGCCGCGATCCCCGTCCCGAGTTCACCACCGCCACCTTCAAGGAAGGCGTGGAAGAGATCAGCGACCTGCGTCCGGACATGATTCTGGAAGGCGTGGTGACCAACGTCGCCGCCTTCGGCGCCTTCGTCGACATTGGCGTGCACCAGGACGGTTTGGTGCACATTTCCGCCCTGTCCAACAACTTCGTCAAAGACCCGCACACCGTGGTGAAAGCCGGCCAGGTAGTAAAAGTGAAGGTGCTGGAAGTCGATGTAAAGCGCAAGCGCATCGCCCTCACCATGCGCCTGAGCGACAGCGCCCCCGCCGCCGGCACGCGCCCCGAGCAACGCGGTGACCGCAACGACCGCCGCGCCATGGGCCAGCAGCAAAAGCAGCAATCGCGCGAACCCGCCCAGCAAAGTTCGATGGCCGCCGCCTTCGCCAAACTGCGCGGCTAAACCTGCCCAAACCGGTGCCACAAACCGGTGCCCAAAACCGGTGCCAGGTCTGTCATTTGGACAGCTAGCGCTAACGTTTGATCTGGCTCAATACGCCAAATCGACCTAATTTACGTATTGAGAAATATCAAAGAACCGGTGCCGGTGTCCGAATGACAGACCTGGCACCGGTTTTTGGCACCGGTTTTTTTTAGATCTCTTGCATGCGGCGCCAGATGCGGAGGCTGCCGTAGGCGCCGATGGCGAAGCAGCCGAGGCCCATGGCGATGATGCCGGCGGCGGCGATGGCGGGGCGGCCGCCAGCTGCCAGGTCGCTCCATAGACCGCGGTTGACCAGGATTAGCGGCATCAGGGGCAGCGTGGTAATGGCGAGTACACTCAGCAAGCTGCGGTATTTGTTGCGCAGCGAGGCGCGGTCGGTGAAGATTTCCGCGCGCTGGCCGGCGGGGGCTGGCTTGCTCCAGCAGAGCCAGCCGCCGGGAACGTCGCCGACCAGCTTCCAGCCGGCGTCGTCGAATAACTGGCGGTAGTCGCGCTTGCCGCCGTCGCTCTGGAAATCCCAGCGGTAGCTCATCTCGCCCGGTGCGCCGACCTCGAAACGGTGCAGCATGCCCAGCATCGAGACGCTGCGCAGGTGCAGGCCGCGGCGCGATTGCGCGGTCAGCCATTCTTCATGTTCGCGGTCTTGCCAGGCCCACCATAGCTTGCACTTCCATACGTCGTCTTTCATGCGCTCCTCCCCTTGTACAGCGCTGCCTGGCCGCTGCGAACCATGATTTCCAGCCGGCGCACCTGCTCTGCCAGTACTTCCTTGCCTAAATCGGTCAATGCGTAAATCTTGCGGCGCTCTTCTTCAGCTACCTTGACGATCAGCTTTTGCTTTTCCAGGGTGTTGAAGGCGCCGTACATCGTGCCCGGGCCAATCGTGACGCTGCCACCGCTCATGGCTTCCACTTTTTGCATGATGGCGTAGCCGTGCGAGGGCTGGTCGAGCGCGGCCAGCATGTAAAAACTCGCTTCCGACAGGGGCAGGTATTTGGAGTAGTCCATATATCGAACAACGCTATATCGAGTGTCGATATAGTCGCATCGGACATGACCTGTGTCAACTGGCAAATGCTCAAATCAAGGTAAAATGGTGGGATTCCAATCCTTAGCAGTGAGAATGCAATGAGCGACGTACAAACCTGGATCAAAGAGACCGTGACCAATACTCCGGTCGTGCTGTTCATGAAGGGCACCGCCCAGTTCCCGCAGTGCGGCTTCTCCGGCCGTGCCATCCAGATCCTGAAAGCTTGCGGCGTCGAGAACATCGCCACCGTGAACGTGCTGGACGATCCGGAAGTGCGCCAGGGCATCAAGGAATATTCGAACTGGCCGACCATCCCGCAGCTGTACATCCGCGGCGAGTTCATCGGCGGCTCCGATATCATGACCGAGATGTATGAATCCGGCGAACTGAAGGCCCTGCTGGACAACAATGGCTGATCGCCCGCAGCGGCTGGTCATTGCCATCACCGGCGCCACCGGCGCCGTGTATGGCGTGCGGCTGCTGCAACACCTGCGCAATATCCCCGGCGTCGAGACCCATCTGGTGGTCTCCGACGCGGCTGTGCTTACCCTCCACCAGGAAACCGGCCTGCAGCGCAAGGAAGTCGAGGCGCTGGCCGATGTCGTCCACAAGCAGAACAATATCGGAGCGTCCATCGCCAGCGGTTCATTCCAGGCCGACGGCATGGTGATCGCCCCGTGCTCGATGAAGACCCTGGCTTCCGTGGCGCATGGGCTGTCGGACAACCTGATCGCGCGCGCTGCCGATGTCATGCTGAAAGAGCGCCGCCGCCTGATACTGATGGTGCGCGAAACCCCGTTCAACCTGGCGCATTTGCGCAATATGACGGCGGTCACGGAAATGGGCGGCATCATCTTCCCGCCCCTGCCCAGCTTCTACCACAAGCCGCAAAGCATCGATGAAATGGTTGACCACACGGTTGCCCGCGTCATCGATTTATTCGGGCTATGTCACAATCTGGCCCCTCGCTGGAGTGGCATGAACCCTTGAAAACATGCGCCTTTTCGGGCGAATGTATCAATCTTGTTACAAAGTGGTATGGTCGTTTGTGACATGGCGGACCGCCTTGGCACCTGCGCAAAAAAGCATCGCCCGGCGCCCTTGTGCAGGGGGCCGGGCGATGTCGTGCTGAGTGAAGCCGGGAAGTACGGTGGACGGTAATCCATCCGGCTTTTACGCAGGACAAATAGTGTCGAATT
Organism: Pseudoduganella sp.; assembly: GCF_041914865.1. Classification (NCBI taxonomy): domain Bacteria; kingdom Pseudomonadati; phylum Pseudomonadota; class Betaproteobacteria; order Burkholderiales; family Oxalobacteraceae; genus Pseudoduganella; species Pseudoduganella sp. Next base: position 67,109 of record NZ_JAYSCO010000023.1, read on the forward strand.
GTTACTTTTGGTAGTTGATCCTGACAAGCATGCGAATAAATTCACGGGCGATTTGCTTGTGATGCTCGTCCAGCCGTTGCAAATCGGCGATCAATTTGACATCGGCCGATTCAAAACGGGCCAGGTTGCTGCCATTTGCATCCCCATTGTGCTGCTCGCCGGCGTCGCCTCCGAAGCGCAACCATTCGGCGGGAACACCTAGCCACTGCGCGATCATGCGTAGCTTTTCCTGGGTCGGAATCGCCTCTCCTACCAGCCATTTCCGGGCTGCGTGGACCGTAATCGGTCTGCCCTCGAAACGGATGTTGAACTCGCGCGCCAGCCGGGTTGGACTGTCCGGGGAGTAGTGGGCGTTTTTCAAAGCCTGCTGGAGACGCTGGCTAAAGCTTTCACGTTCGTTTGAAGAATTCATAGTTGCACTATTTCATGTCAGAACATGAATGTCAGTCTCTAGAATCATCAGACCAATTGTGACAAACACGAACTACAACAATTAACAATTGGCGCTACAGACTGCCCGATTTCGTCCTCTGCAGACCCGAATATTTTTTGGCGTAAGTGATCAAATCTAGCAGAATCTACTTGTCAGGACGACAAGCAATCGGGATGCAACTTTACTCATGAAAGTTGCGTTGCGACTACAAACCTAGGGGCGGTCTTCGTTGTCGACCGGTCGGCTGGTATTAAAGACCGACGGTAACTTTGTGCGCCTTTATGAATCGAATGATGCCGTTATCACTGGTATTACGGCGCACGATACCATCCCGCCATAGCTTGTGCAGATGGGCCAGCGCCTCGCCCAGCGCAAAGCTTAGCTGGTGGGCGTCAAGCGGGCGGCGGAACATGATTGGTACTATCTCGGCCGCCGAGCGCGGCACATCGGCGCAGGCTGCCAGCACCTCGGCCAGGCGGGCGTCGTGGTGGGCGCGCAGCTGGCTGATCCGGGTATGCAGGCCGCGGAAGGGGCGGCCGTGCGACGGCAGCACCAGCACGTCGGCCGGCAGGTTGGCGAAGCGTTGCAGCGAGTCCAGGTATTGCTGCAGCGGATTGGCTTCCGGCTCGACCGCGAACACCGACATATTGGTCGAAATGCGCGGCAGGACCATATCGCCGGATATCAGCACATTGCGTTCGGCGCAGTACAGCGCGGCATGCTCGGGCGAGTGGCCAAAGCCGGTGATCACCTGCCAGCTGCTGCCGCCGGCGGCAACCGCTTGGCCGTCCTGCAGGCGCACGTATTCGGTCGGCACAGACGGTACCAGCGAGGGGTAGTAATTCTTGCGCGAGCGCATCTTTTCCAGCATGTCGGGATCGGCCAGGCCGTGCCGTTCGAAGTGCGGCACCGCCGACGGGCCGTCGACGCCGGGCAGGCCGGCCGACATCATGCGCGCGAAGGCGTATTCGCCCGCCGTCATCCACAGCGAAACGCCGAAGCGCTGGCACAGCCAGTCGGCCAGGCCGACGTGGTCGGGATGGCAATGGGTGGCGATCACGCGCTGCAGCGGCTGGCCGGCCAATGGCCCGGCCAGCACCGCCTCCCAGGCCTGCTTGCTGGCGTCGAGCGCCACGCCGCAGTCGACCACGCTCCAGCCGCCGGCTTCGCGCAGCAGCCACAGGTTGATGTGGTCGAGGGCGAAGGGCAGCGGCAGGCGCATCCAGGCCACGCCGGGCGCGACTTCCAGGATGGTGCCGGCGGCCGGCAGGGTGTCGCCAAATGGATAGTCAAGCTGGGATTCGAGCGGATTCATAGGCTAGAATGTGGTTAACGTTACGTAAACGGAAGATCCATTGTAAGCCATGCCGACCTACACCATCACTGAACTGGCCCGCGAATTCGACATTACCCCGCGCGCGATCCGCTTTTATGAAGACCAGGGCCTCCTGGCGCCGTCGCGCGAGGGCGCCGGCGGCCGCAACCGCGTCTACACGCCGCGCGACCGCACCCGCCTCAAGCTGACCCTGCGCGGCAAGCGCATCGGCCTGTCGCTGAGCGAAATCAAGAGCCTGGTCGACATGTACGAGTCGCCCAAGGATACAGCAGCCCAGATGAACCGCTTCCTGGGCGTGCTGGCCCAGCACCGCGAGACGCTGGAGCAACAGCGCGAAGACATTGAAATGTCGCTGCAAGAGATCGCCACCCACGAAGAAGAATGCAAGCGCCTGCTGGCCGCTCTTGCCGAAAAGCAAACTACGGCTACTTGACGTTTACGTTAACGTCACTCAAGCGTATCATCAGCTTCTCAGAATTTAACCCGAATAGAGGAAGACATGCTCCATCTCCCAGGCCTGACCTTTGACCACGGCGTGGACTTCGCCGCCCTGCGCGAAGGGGTACAACAGTTTGCCGCCGCCGAAATCGCCCGGCGCGCCGCCGAAATCGACCGCACCGACCAGTTCCCGATGGACCTGTGGCGCAAGATGGGCGAACTGGGCCTGCTGGGCATCACCGTCGGCGAGGAATACGGCGGCTCCAATATGGGCTACCTGGCCCACATCATCGCGATGGAAGAGATTTCGCGCGCTTCCGCTTCGGTCGGCCTGTCCTACGGCGCCCACTCCAACCTGTGCGTCAACCAGATCAAGCGCAACGGCACCGAAGAGCAGAAGCGCAAATACCTGCCGAAGCTGATCTCCGGCGAGCACGTGGGCGCACTGGCCATGTCCGAGCCGAACGCCGGTTCCGACGTGGTGTCGATGAAGCTGCGCGCCGACTTCAAGGGCGACCGCTGGGTGCTGAACGGCACCAAGATGTGGATCACCAACGGCCCGGACGCCGACACCCTGGTGGTGTACGCCAAGAACGACCTGGAAGCCGGCCCGCGCGGCATGACCGCCTTCCTGATCGAAAAGGGCTTCAAGGGCTTCTCCATCGCCCAGAAGCTGGACAAGCTGGGCATGCGCGGCTCGCACACTGGCGAACTGGTGTTCGAAGACTGCGAAGTGCCGGCCGAAAACGTGCTGGGCGGCCTGGGCAAGGGCGTCAACGTGCTGATGTCCGGTCTGGACTTCGAGCGCACCGTGCTGTCCGGCGGCCCGCTGGGCATCATGTCGGCCTGTATGGATGCCGTGGTGCCTTACATCCACGACCGCAAGCAGTTCGGCCAGCCGATCGGCGAATTCCAGCTGATGCAAGGCAAGCTGGCGGACATGTACTCCACCATGATGGCCTGCCGCGCCTACGTCTACGCCGTAGGCCAGGCCTGCGACCGCGCCACCACCCCGGAACAGGTGCGCGCGCTGCGCAAGGACGCCGCCGGCGCCATCCTGTACTCGGCCGAGAAGGCGACCTGGATGGCCGGCGAGGCGATCCAGACCCTGGGCGGCAACGGCTACATCAACGAGTACCCGGTGGGCCGCCTGTGGCGCGACGCCAAGCTGTACGAAATCGGCGCCGGCACCAGCGAAATCCGCCGCATGCTGATCGGCCGCGAACTGTTCGCCGAAACCAAGTAAGAAGCACGCCGCAAGGCCGCCATGATCCACGCCGCCTTCCCCAAGCTGCTGTCGTCGCAGATCGCGTTCGACATCGCGCGCACCATCCGCGAGGGGTTCGACAAGCACTACCGCCTGTTCCGGCAGGCGGCGCAGGCGGCCAAGCGGCATTTCGAGCAGGGCGACTGGGCGGTGGCCCAGGTCGCCGCGCGCGAACGGATCGATTTCTACGACAAGCGCGTGCAGGAATGCGTGCAGATGCTGGAGGACGAGTACGACCCGTCCGAGCTGACCGATGAAGTGTGGCGCGAACTGAAGCTGCACTACATCGGCATGCTGACCAACCACAAGCAGCCGGAGCTGGCCGAGACCTTCTTCAACTCGGTCTGCTGCAATATGCTGCACCGCTCCTACTTCAACAACGAATTCATCTTCGTGCGGCCGGTGCTCTCCACCGAGTACATCGAAACCGAGGAAGCGGCGCCGATCTACCGCGTCTACTACCCGGCCAAGGACGGCCTGACCTTCACGCTCAAGCGCATCGTCACCAACTTCCAGCTGGCCACGCCTTTCGCCAACCTGTCGCGCGATATCGGCCTGGTGGAGGAACGCCTGGCCAGCCTGTTCGGCGAGCTGGAACCGAATGCGCAAGTCCAGGTGCTGGCCAGCCTGTTCTACCGCAACAAAGGCGCCTACATCGTCGGCAAGGCCGTCAACGGCAGCCGCGAACTGCCGTTCGTGATCCCCATCCTGCACAACAAGAACAAGCAGCTGGTGCTGGATGCGATCCTGACCGAGGACGAGCATATCGTCACCCTGTTCTCGTTCACGCGCGCCTACTTCATGGTCGACATGGAAGTACCGTCGGCCTACGTGCAGTTCCTGCGCAACCTGATGCCGCGCAAGCCGCGCAGCGAGATCTACACCATCCTCGGCCTGCAGAAGCAGGGCAAGAACGCCTTCTACCGCGACTACCTGCAGCACCTGAAGCATTCGTCCGACCTGTTCACGATTGCGCCCGGCATCCGCGGCCTGGTGATGCTGGTGTTCGCGCTGCCGTCCTTCCCCTATGTGTTCAAGGTGATCAAGGACTTCTACCCGGCGCCGAAGGAAACCACGCGCGAACAGATCAAGGGCAAGTACCTGCTGGTGAAGCACCACGACCGCGTGGGCCGCATGGCCGACACGCTGGAGTACTCCAACGTGGCCTTCCCGCGCCACCGCTTCTCCGACGAATTGGTGAAGGAGCTGATGCACTTCGCACCCTCGCTGGTTGAAGAGGACGGCGAGCAGATCGTGATCAGGCACCTTTACATCGAACGGCGCATGGTGCCGCTGAATATCTGGCTGTCGCACGCCGACGAAGTGGGCGACGACGCGGCGCTGGAGCACGGCATCGTCGAATACGGCAACGCCATCAAAGACCTGGTGGCGGCCAATATCTTCCCGGGTGACATGCTGTACAAGAACTTCGGCGTCACCCGTCATAAACGTGTCGTTTTCTACGACTACGATGAAATCGAATACATCACGGACTGCAATTTCCGTGTGATTCCGGCGCCGCGTAACGAGGAGGACGAAATGTCCGCCGAGCCGTGGTACCCGATCGGCAAGCACGACGTGTTCCCCGAGCAGTTTGGCAACTTCCTGCTGGGGAACGCGAAAATCCGAAATTACTTTATGAAGCACCACGCCGATCTGCTGACCCAGTCCTGGTGGGCTGGCAAGAAAGAGCGGATCGCCAGTGGCGTCATCGAGGACGTGTTCCCGTATCCCCAACACGTCCGCTTCTGCAACCAAAGCTTGCCGCCAACGGCGGCGGCACCCCTGACACCATCCCTTTTGGAGACCTTTGAAAATGAATGACCCTATCGTAATCGTCGGCGCAGCCCGCACCCCAATGGGCGCCTTCCAGGGCGACTTTTCCAGCCTGAGCGCAAATGACCTGGGCGCCGTAGCCATCAAGGCCGCCGTCGAACGCGCCGGCATCAAGCCGGAAGCGGTGGAACACGTCTACTTCGGCAACTGCCTGATGGCAGGCCAGGGCCAGGCTCCTGCGCGCCAGGCCGCCATCAAGGCCGGCCTGCCGGTATCGGCCGGCGCCGTGACCCTGTCCAAGATGTGCGGCTCCGCCATGCAGGCAGCCATCTTCGCCTACGACACCATCGCCGCCGGCTCCGCCGACGTAATCGTGGCCGGCGGCATGGAGTCCATGACCAACGCCCCCTACCTGATCCCCAAGGCACGCGGCGGCTACCGCATCGGCCACGGCATGATGTTCGACCACATGATGTACGACGGCCTGGAAGACGCCTACACCCGCGACGCCAAGACCGGCCAGGGCCGCTCCATGGGCACCTTCGCCGAGCAGTGCTCGACCGCCTACAAATTCACCCGCGAAGCGCAGGACAACTTCGCCATTGAATCGGTCAAGCGCGCGCAAGCGGCGCAAGCCTCTGGCGCCTTCGCCTGGGAAATCACCCCGGTGACCGTATCCGGCCGCGCCGGCGACGTGGTGATTGACAAGGACGAAGGCCCGCTGAAAGCCAAGATCGAAAAGATCCCGGCCCTGAAGCCAGCCTTCGCCAAGGACGGCACCATCACCGCCGCCTCCTCCTCCTCGATCAACGACGGCGCCGCAGCCCTGGTGCTGATGCGCGAATCGACCGCCAAGAAGCTGGGCGCCAACGTGATCGCCAAGATCACCGGCCACGCCACCAACTCCCTGGTGCCGGAGCAGTTCACCACCGCTCCAGTGGGCGCGATCCAGAAGCTGCTGGCCAAGACCGGCTGGAAAGTCAGCGACGTTGACCTGTTCGAGATCAACGAAGCCTTCGCCGCCGTACCGATGGCCGCGATGCACGACCTGGACATCCCGCACAACAAGGTGAACGTGCACGGCGGCGCCTGCGCCCTGGGCCACCCGATCGGCGCCACCGGCGCGCGCATCATCACCACCCTGATCGGCGCGCTGAAAGCCAAGGGCGGCAAGAAAGGCGTAGCGGCACTGTGCATCGGCGGCGGCGAAGCCACCGCCATGGGCATCGAGCTGGTGTAAGCACGATGGCGCTGGCACTCGTAATCGGCGCCTCGCGCGGCATCGGCCTGGAACTGGTGCGCCAGTACCTGGCCGACGGCTGGCGCGTGATCGCCACGGCCCGCAAGAAAGAAGATGTCGCCATGCTGGCCGAGATGGGTGCCGAAGCCCACAAGCTGGATGTAACGAATGTGGAAGCGGTCGCCGGCATGGGCTGGAAACTGGATGGCGAAGAGCTGGACGTCGCCATCCTCAACGCCGGCATTTATGGCCCGCGCAGCGACGGCTTCCCGATGCAGACCGACTTCGACGCCGTAATGCACACCAATGTACTGGGCGCGATGCGGCTGCTGCCGATCCTCGCCCCGCTGGTGTGCGCCGCGCGCGGCAAGCTGGCCGTGATGTCCTCTCGCATGGGTTCCCTGAGCGAGCGCAATGGCTCCTCAGGCTCGCTATACCGCGCCAGCAAGGCCGCGCTGAACTCCGTGCTGATCGACACCGCGCACCAGTTCGCCAACAAAGGCGCGACTTTCGTCGCCCTGCACCCGGGCTGGGTCCGCACCGACATGGGAGGCAACTCCGCCACGCTATCGGTCGAAGAAAGCGCCACCGGCATCCGCCGCGTGCTCGCCGACCTCCCACCCTCCGAACAACCCGTCTACCGAGACTACGACGGCACCAATATCGGCTGGTAACATTTGTCCACTTTGGGGTCAGGAACAAAAGTGGACATTTGTTGCAGCAAAGCAGAAAGATAAAAATGATCCTTAAAGAAGAACACGAGATGATCCGCGACGCGCTGCGTGCGTTTTCGCAGGAACGCCTGGCGCCCAATGCGGCGCGCTGGGACAAGGAGCACCACTTCCCGAAAGAAGAGCTGAAAGAGCTGGCGGCGCTGGGCGCCTTCGGCGTGGCGGTACCGGAAGAATTGGGCGGCGCGGGCCTGGATTACGTCTCGCTCGCATTGGTGCTGGAGGAAATCGCGGCCGGCGATGGCGGCACCTCCACCGTGATCTCGGTGAACAACTGCCCGGTGTGCAGCATCGGCATGATGTACGCCAACGAGCAGCAGAAGCAGCAGTGGCTGCGCCCATTGGCGCAAGGCGAGATGCTGGGCGCCTTCGCCCTGACCGAGCCGCACACCGGCAGCGATGCCGCCGCCCTGCGCACCACCGCCACCCGCGATGGCGACGACTACATCATCAACGGCACCAAGCAGTTCATCACCTCCGGCAAGCATGCCGACGTGGCGATCGTATTCGCGGTGACCGACAAAGCGGCCGGCAAGAAGGGCATCAGCGCCTTCTGGGTGCCGACCAAGACCCCGGGCTATATCGTGGCCGGCATCGAGCACAAGATGGGCCAGCATTCCTCCGACACGGCGCAGATACTGTTCGAAAACTGCCGCGTGCCGGCGGCGAACATGATCGGCGAACCGGGCCAGGGCTACAAGATCGCCCTGTCCGGCCTGGAAGGCGGCCGCATCGGCATCGCCTCGCAATCGGTCGGCATGGCGCGCTCCGCGTTCGAGGCCGCGCTGAAGTACGCCCGCGAACGCGAATCCTTCGGCAAGCCGATCTTCGAGCACCAGTCGGTGCAGTTCAAGCTGTCGGAAATGGCGATGCAGCTGGAAGCCGCGCGCCAGTTGATCTGGCACGCCGCCTCGCTGAAGGACGCCGGCCAGCCCTGCCTGAAGGAAGCCGCCATGGCCAAGCTGTTCGCCTCCGAAATGGCGGAACGCGTCTGCTCCGACGCGATCCAGATCCACGGCGGCTACGGCTACACCGCCGACTTCCCGGTCGAGCGCATCTACCGCGACGTGCGCGTGTGCCAGATCTACGA
>NZ_JAYSCO010000024.1:0-73007 GCF_041914865.1 Pseudoduganella sp.
CTCCTTCCACTCCCCGCCCTGAAGGACGGGGTTTCTCGGAGCACATCTGATGAAGGCCATTCTTCTCGCATTGCCTGCGCTGCTGGCCGCCGGCGGCGCGGCGCGCGCGCAAACGCTGCCCGATGTGCTGCTGCAGGAATTCCAGCGCCAGTCCGGCGTCACCGGCATGGCGGCTGCCATCGTGCGCGACGGCCAGCTGGCCTGGCACGGCGAAGCCGGCTACGCCGATGCGGCGCACAAGCTGCCGGTCACGCAGCAGACGGAATTCCGCCTGGGCAGCGTCTCCAAGTTCGTCACCATCGCCATGCTGGCGCGCCTGGTCGAGCAGGGCAGGATCGATCTGCAGCGGCCGGTGCGCGCCTACCTGCCGGACTACCCGGCCAAGCAGTACGAATTCACGCCGCTGCAGCTGGCCACCCATACGTCCGGCATGGGGCATTACGAGTTCGGCGACGGCCGCTTCGACGAGCGCGCCGAACCCTACAAGACGGTCGGCGAAAGCCTGGCCGTGTTCCAGGAGCGGCCGCTGCGCAGCCAGCCCGGCACGAAGTATGAATACTCAAGCTACGGCTACAACCTGCTGTCGGCGGTGATGGAAAAGGCGGCGCAGGAAGACTTCCGCGCCATGCTGGCCGGCGCGGCGCAGCTGGCCGGCACGCCGTCGCTGCAGCCGGAATTGCTGGCGCCGGCGGGCGCCCACTGGTCGCGGCTGTACGCGCAGGACGGCAGCGAGCTGCCGCGCCGGAATATCACCTACAAATGGTCGGGTGGCGGCATGCTGGCCAACGCGCCCGATATCGCGCGTTTCGGCCTGAAGACGCTCGATCCGGCCTTCATTGCGCCGGGCACGCTGGCCATGTTCACCGCGCCGCAGCAGTTTGCCGACGGCACCGGCATCAGCGGCAAGGACTACCAGCAGGCCATCGGCTGGCGCGTCAGCACCGATTACTACGGCAGGCGCTACTTCCACCACGCCGGCTCGATCGAGGGCGGGCGCTCCCAGCTCAGCGTCTACCCGGCGCAGAAGGCCGCCGTCAGCCTGCTGGCCAACGCCAGCTTCACGTCGGCGGTGGCGCTGAGCGCCGAATCCCTGCTCGACGCCCACAGCGCGGCGCCGGCCGGCCCCTGCCGCGAGGGTACGCGCGCCTTCAAGGGCCGCTGGCGCGAACAGGACATCGCCGGCCGTGCGCGCTTCTCGCGCGCCGGCGCCTACTGCAAGGTGGAGCTGTCGGCCGACAATGCGCTGGGCGACGCCGTGGCGCGCAAGGGCGCGGCGCCCGCCATCATCGGCTACAGCCGCGCCGCCGACGGCGCGACCTACTTCGTCACCCCGGTCGGCATCTATCCCGGCAAGGCGGCGGGCGACGTGCTGGCCTTGCAGACCTCCGCCGGCCCGGCCGAACTGCGCCTCAATTAAGCTGCGTCAGGTGCCGCCCCAGCCGCCGGCCGAGTGCCAGCAGGGTCAGGGTGGGCGGCAAGCCCCATGGCGCCGGCAGCACGGCGGCATCGCACACATACAGGCCGGGCGTGGCCGTGCGCAGGTTGCTGTCCACCGCTGCCGGTCCACCGCCGCCCAGTGCCAGCGCGCCGCCGGGATGGGCCGCGAAATGCCAGCTCTGGAACACATGGCGCGCGCCCGCCTCGGCCAGGATGCGGCGCGCCAGCGCCGTGCCGCGCTGGAAGCGGGCCCGGTCCTCCGCCTGCAGGCGCTTGTCGACCCAGCGCGGGCCGATGCCGCCGCCGGCCGCATCGCGGATCTTTACCATCAGGCTCAGTGTGCGGCCATGCGCCCACAGGCGGTCGATGCGGCCGACCTGCAGGGCGAAGGCCTGGTACATGGGGCGCGGCAGGGTCAGGTCGGCGAAGGACAGGCCGTCTTCGGGCAGCGCCATGCCGGCCGCCATCGGCACTTCGGCCCCGGCGCCGGGCGCGTCCAGGCCGTCCACCGCGCCCATGACGGCGACCACCGGATCGCTGAAGAAGGGCAGGCTGCGCGGCGCCAGGCCGGACGCATGCAGCAGGCGCGGGCTGCCGATGCCGCCGCCCGCCAGCACCACATTGCGCGCGCGTGCGCTGTGCAGCGCGCCAGCGTGCAGGTATTCCACGCCGGCCGCACGGCCGCCTTCCAGCAGCACGCGCGTCGCGCGTGCATTGTCCAGCAGGCGAGCGCCTTGCAGGCGCGCCTGCTCCAGCAGTTCGCGCGCGCTCCACTTGGCGCCGTACGGGCAGCCGTAGACGCAACGCCAGCAGCCGGTGCGGCACAGGGCAGGGCGGATCATCTTGTCGAGTTTCTGCCAGGGCAGGCCGGTGGCGCGCGCAGCCTGCAGGATGCGCTGCGCCAGCGGTCCCACCAGCTCGTCCGGCAGCTGGCCGATCGGCAGCTCGGCGCGGCATTCGGCCAGCGCCGGCGCCAGGTCGACGCCCAGCGCGGCAAAGCGCTCCAGCGGCGGCGCGGCGGCGGTGGCGAAGTTCAGGGTGGAGGTGCCGCCGGCGGTCAGGCCGCGCACCAGCAGCGAGGCGTCGCTGTGCAGGAAGGCGCCACGGCCGGGCACGGCGGCGATACGCGCCATCTGCGCCAGGGTGCCGCGCAGCGGTTCGGCGCCGCCTTGCTCCAGCAGCAGCACGCGCTGGCCCAGGCGCGCCAGCGTCTGCGCCACGCTGGCGCCACCGGGGCCGCTGCCGACCACGATGGTGTCAAGCACGGGCCGCCGCCTCCTGCTGCGCCGCCTGCGCCAGTTGCGCCGGCGTCAGGCCCATGGCGCGCAGCGCGCGCGCCGTCACGCCCTGCTGCGCAGCGCTGGCCGCCAGCAGCACGTGCGCCCCCAGCAGCGGCCGGCCCGCCTTGTCCAGCGCCGCCAGCGCCTGCAGCAGCGCCTGGCCCGAGGCGCCGGCGCGGTACAGCCCATCGCTGGCCGCCACCGGCGCCGGCGGCGGCAAGCTGGCGCCGGCCACGCCCAGGCCGGCCAGCGCATCCGCATACTGCTGCTCGACCGCCGCGCGGAAGGCGGAGGGCTCGGCCTGCAGGCGGCGCAAAGCGGCAGCGGCGCTGCCGTCCGGCAGCTCCAGCGCCGCCAGCACGAAGTGCTCGGCGCCGGGCTGCTGCTGCCCGGCCGCATTGGCATGCCGCTCGGCAGCCGTGCACAGGGTCTTGATGGTGGCCATATCGCCCAGGCGGCGTTTGAGGGTACTGAACATGGTGCTGCTCCTATGGATGGTCGGGACGGGACAGCCGCTTGTGCGCGGCCTGCTTCGACACGCCGAGCGCTTCCGCGATTTGCGCCCAGCTCCAGCCTTGCGCCAGCGCGGCATCGACGGCGCCGCGCTCGAGCCGGTCGGCCATCAGGCGCAGCGCCACGACAGCCGCCAGGGCCTCGGCCGGATCGTCGGGTGAGGGAAGGGATTTCAGGTTCGCCATATCGTCAACTCTAGTTGACGATATCGGGCGTGTCAACCTTTATTGACGCAGGAAGCCCTGCAAGTCCTTCAGCGCGCCGGCCGACAAGCCGTCCAGCTCCGGCGAGCGGCGGTCGATTTCGTTGGCCAGGTCGGCCAGCAGCCAGTCCATCTCCTCCAGCAGGGCGCGCAGCTCGGCCAGCATGGCCGGATCATCCTGCACCAGGGCCAGCATGCTGTTCAGGTTATCGGGGTCGAAGCCGGCCTGCAGCACCAGCGAACGGATGGTGGCCATGCGGTCGAACAGGAAGGCCATGGGCGAGCCGGGTGCGTCGGCCATGGAGTGCTGCTGCAGCAGCTCCTTCAAAGTGAACCAGGCCTGCAAGGAGCTGGACAGGTGTTCCAGGCGTGCCGCCGTATCGCTGCTGGAGCCAGCGGCGGCCGCCGCCGGCTTGCCCTGCAACTGCAACAGATCGCGCAGGGCCGACGCCACGCTGTGATCGAAGCGCGCCTTGTTAATCCGGTACAGCATCTCCAGGCGCGCCATGTCGAGCCGGCGCAGCACCGCCTCCGCCACATCGGCCGCCGCCACGATGCGCGCCAGCTTGTCCACCTGCTCGCCGCGCAGGCCGTGCGGATAGCCGCTGCCGTCCAGCCGCTCATGGTGCTGCAGCACCGCCCTGGCGGCGGACGGCGGGAAGCCCTTCAAATCCTTCAGCAGCAGGTAGCCGGTCAAGGGATGCACATGCACGAAGCGGCGCTCGTCGCTCGTGATCTGGTGCGACTGGTCCAGGATATGCGGATCGGTGTGCATCTCGCCGAAGTCATGGCACAGCGCCGCCAGCAGCACCGCCGGCAGTTCGCCCGGCGCCACGCCCATGCGCTGGGCGCAGGCAAAGGCGATCACCGCGCTATGCAGCGTATGCAAGAACATTTCCGGATGCTTGTCCGACATGACGGTGAGGCGCAGCTCCAGGGTCGAATGCAGCTGCAGGTTGGCGGTGCAATGTTTGAGCTGGCGTGGATCGCCGGCGCGCGCCAGCAGCTGGCGGTACGGCCCCTCATTCTCCAGCAAGCGGTCGAACTCGATGGCCAGCGCCGCGCCATCGATTGCCTTCTCCGACGACAGTACCTGGTCCAGCGGCGCCGACAGCTTATAGCGTGTGAGCTTCTCGAACTGCCGGCTATCGATGCGCGCGCCCTTGGCCAGCAGCTTGGTGCCGTTGCTGGCATAGATATCCTCGCTGGCGACGACATCGCGCGTATCGCCCATCTCCGTGACCGAACGCACGAAGTGCGGGCTCTCGCCAGGGACCTCCATCGCTTGCATTTCGCTAGCCATAATGTCCACCTTGGGGTCAGGAAGGAATGTGGACATTTTCTCAGAAAATGTCCACTTTTAGTCCTGACCCCAAGTAGGACACTCAGCTATTGTTGCTAAGGCGTATGCGGATGGGGTGGGCGGCGCGCTGGGCGGCTTGGGCGACGTAGGCTTCCCATTGGGCGCGGCTGGTGATGTCGCCGGCGCGGCTCCAGGCGCCGCCGGCGTAGTAGCGCAGCGGCTGGCCGGCGCGCACCGGGGCGAGGATGAGCTCGTTCAGCGCGTCTTCGGCGAAGCCTTGCGCGCTGGGCACGATGACGGCGGTGCCGAAGGCGCCGTTGCTGGCCTGTTCGATCCATTGCAGCAGCACCTGGCCTGCGCGCTGGGTGGCGATCCGCGGCTCCTGCCCCTTGTCGGCGGGATTTTTGTTCAGGCCCACGGCCACCGTCAGCGGCTCGCCGCCGGCGTAGCTGAAGGTGGACTCGATCAGGTCCAGCTGCTGGCCGGCGTCCACCGTGAAGCGCTTGGTTTCGCTGACCGGCAGGCCGGCCGCGTCCCAGGCGGCGTATGTCAGTTCGAATACCGTGCGCACAGGGCCGTTGGCCAGCACCTTCCAGCTGGCGTAGTTGGTGGAGACGTACAGTTTGCCGCCCTGCCAGACGCCGGTGCCCCCGGCGCCGCGCGAGCGGCCCACGTTGTACATGTCCATGCCTTCGCCTTCGTCATGGTGGTAGTGGTCGTGGCCCTTGTTGTACCAGCGGTCGACAACCGGGTACGGCACGCGCTTGAACCACAGGTCCAGGCCGGAAGTCACCAGTACCTCCTTCACCACCCCGGCCGGCGCGGGCGCGGCGAGGGCGGGACCGTACGTGCGGTGCGCCAGCTTGTCGTTCTCCCAGGCGAAATCGTCGAGCCGCTCGGGCACATAGCGGGCGAAGGTTTGCGGCGGCGCGGGCGGCGCCACCGTGTCGATCTTTTCCACCGTGTAGGTGGCGCTCTTCTCGCCGGCCGCGAAGCTGTGCTGGAACAGCAGCTCGCCATAGGCGATGCCGATGTTCTGCGGGTCCTTCGCTTGCGGCGCTACGTTGGTGACCTGGTGCGGCACCACGCGGCCGCTGGCGTCGCGCACGGCGATCTTCTGCACCAGCGCGTGCGGCAGGGCCTTGTTCACTTCGGACCAGGGCACGGCCACCGTCTCGGACGGGCGCGCAATGTCGAGGTCGTGCTGCAGCGTGATGGTCAGGCGCTCGCTGGCGCTGGCCGCCAGCGCGGGCAGGGCTGCGGCCAGCGCGGCCAACAGGCGGGTGGTCGTCATGGCCTCTCCTCAGTGGTGTTCGCGATAGTCGGTGGCGCCGCCCTTGGGCACGTAGTGGTACGTGCGCACGCGGAACTGGATGTCGAACCTGGGGTTGGTGACCAGCTTGATCATCTCGGCGCCGGCCAGCAACAGCGGGCCGTAGCCGTGCAGGGCGTGCTTGCTGGTGGGGCGGTTGTAGTAGTACACCATGTCGCCGGCCAGCGTGGTGCCGACGCAGGTGCCTTCCACCTCGCCCTTGTCGGTGACCCTGGTCTGCAGGCCGGCCCAGCCGGCTTGCGCAATGGAGCCGTACGGCGCCGGCGAGACCCAGCCCTGGTTGACCGCGTGCGCGATCACATAGGTGAAGATGGCGGAGGCCGAGGTTTCCAGGTAGGAGTCGTTACGGTCGATCATCTGGTGCCACAGGCCGCTGCCGGACTGGCGCTCGGCAATGCCTTTCAGCGCCAGGCGCAGCTGCGCCAGCACTTTCGGGTAGCCGGGATGGTCTTTCGGCAGCACGTCCAGCAGGTCGGACATGGCCAGCACCGACCAGCCGTTGGCGCGCGACCAGTAGAAGTTCGGCGCGTCCTGCATGCCGGCGTGCCAGCCGTGGGTGTACAGGTTGGTCTGCGGGTTGAACAGGTAGGCCGACATATTCAGCACATTCTTCACCGCGTCGTCGAAGTGTGCGCGCTTGCCGCTCATGCGGCCCAGTTCCGCCAGCGCAGGCACGCTCATATACAGGTCGTCGGCCCACAGCGATTCGGCCTGCGGGCGCTTGCGCGCCAGGGTGCCGTCCTGCAGGCGGAACTGCTGGTTGGCGACCCAGTCGCTGCAAGTGGCGATCATGTCCGCCAGGTCGGGCCCGACCCTGGCGGCGCGCGCACGCATCAGGGCCGCGCACATCGAACCCGAATCGTCCAGCGAGCGCGGGTCGAGGAAGCGCGAGAAGCTGTTGCCGCGTTCCAGCTTGAACAGCTTTTCCTGCGCGGCGAAGTAAGGCTTGGTCGCCTTGAAGAAGTTGAAGTGGCGCTCAGTCATGGCGGTGAAGCTCTTGTCGCCGGTGGCTTCGGCCGCGCGCAGCAGGCCGGAATGCACCACGCCCATCTCATACACCTGGATGCCGAAGTCGCCTTTGCTCGGCTCGAAGATGGCATCGGCCACCGGCGTTTTCAGGTCGCTGATGGCGGCGCCGGTCTTCTTGCTGATGATGCGGGTCGGCGTGACGCTGTCCATATAGCCGCGCACCTTGTGCAGAGTGCCGGTGATCTCGGCCACGGTCGGCATCTTGTACGGCACCGGGTAGGTGCCTTCGCCCACGTCGTTCGGGTTCTTGTTGTCGGGATTGCGGTAGGGGCCTTCGGCGTGCGCGGGGCTGAGGGCGAACAGGCAGGCCAGGGCGGCTGCCAGCAGGGGCAATTTCGGCTTCATAGGTCTCCGGGTGCGACGTTTTAAGTGTGGTGAAAGTGCGTCATCTGGTCAGGCCATTCTAATTTGGTCAGACCAAAACTGCAAGGTGGACTAGCCAATCTCATTTTGTGTGTGGCATACTGAAAACGTAGGCTGGACCATCCAAAGGACTTCTCATGAAAATCGCACGCTACATCAAGATGCACGAGGCAGACAATGTTGCCATCGTCGTCAATGACGGCGGCTTGCCGGCCGGCGCCGTGTTCGACGACGGCCTGGTGCTGGTCGAGGGCGTGCCACAGGGGCATAAAGTGGCGCTGGCCGACCTGGCCGAGGGCGATGCGGTGACGCGCTACAACGTGACCATCGGCTATGCCGACCGCGCCATTGCGCGCGGGTCCTGGGTCTCGGAGAAAGTGCTGCGCATGCCGGGCGCCCGTTCGCTGGACGGCCTGCCGGTCGCTACCCGCAAGCCGGCCCCGCTGCCGCCGCTGGAAGGCTATACCTTCCAGGGCTACCGCAATGCCGACGGCTCGGTCGGCACGCGCAACATCCTGGCCGTGACCACCACCGTGCAGTGCGTGTCGGGCGTGGTGGATTTTGCGGTGCGGCGCATCAAGGAAGAGCTGCTGCCGCGCTACCCGAACGTGGACGACGTGGTGGGCCTGGAGCATATCTACGGCTGCGGCGTGGCGATCGATGCGCCGGGCGCCGATGTGCCGATCCGCACGCTGCGCAATATCAGCAAGAACCCGAATTTCGGCAACCAGGTGATGGTGGTGTCGCTCGGCTGCGAGAAGCTGCCGCCGAGCCGCCTGTTCCCGGCCGGCTCGATCCCGATCGCCTCGGCCAACGCCAGCGCGCCGGCCGGCGAGCCGGACGTGGTGTGCCTGCAGGACGGCGCCCACGTCGGCTTCATGTCGATGATCGAATCGATCATGCGGACCGCCGAGCACCACCTGGAAATCCTGAACGCGCGCCGCCGCGAAACCGTGCCGGCCTCCGAGCTGGTGGTGGGGGTGCAGTGCGGCGGCAGCGATGCGTTTTCCGGCGTGACCGCCAATCCGGCGGTGGGCTTTGCCACCGACCTGCTGGTGCGCGCCGGCGCCGCCGTGATGTTCTCGGAAGTGACCGAGGTGCGCGACGGCATCGACCAGCTCACCGCGCGCGCCGAATCGCCGGAGGTGGCCGCGGCCATGATCCGCGAAATGCAGTGGTATGACGATTACCTGAAGCGCGGCGGCGTGGACCGCAGCGCCAACACCACGCCGGGCAACAAGAAGGGCGGCCTGTCGAACATCGTGGAGAAGGCCATGGGTTCGATCGTCAAATCCGGCTCGGGCGCCATCCACGGCGTGCTGTCGCCGGGCGACAAGCTGGCGCGGAAAGGGCTGATCTACGCCGCCACGCCGGCCAGCGATTTCATTTGCGGCACGCTGCAGATGGCGGCGGGCATGAACATCCACGTCTTCACCACCGGACGCGGCACGCCATACGGCCTGGCGGCGGTGCCGGTGATCAAAGTCGCCACCCGCAACGAACTGGCGCAGCGCTGGCACGACCTGATGGACGTGAACGCGGGCCGCATCGCCAGCGGCGAAGCGACCATCGAAGACATCGGCTGGGAGCTGTTCCGCCTGATGCTCGATGTCGCCAGCGGCAAGAAGACCTGGGCCGAACACTGGAAGATCCACAATTCCCTGGCGCTGTTC
Organism: Pseudoduganella sp.; assembly: GCF_041914865.1. Taxonomy (NCBI): domain Bacteria; kingdom Pseudomonadati; phylum Pseudomonadota; class Betaproteobacteria; order Burkholderiales; family Oxalobacteraceae; genus Pseudoduganella; species Pseudoduganella sp. The sequence goes on from NZ_JAYSCO010000024.1 coordinate 9,134, forward strand.
AACCCGGCGCCGGTTACCTGAAACGGAGCAAGACAACATGACGCAAACCGCAAAACCCTTCAAGCGCATCCTGATGACCGGCGCCGCCGGTGGCCTGGGCAAAGTGCTGCGCGACCGCATCAAGCCGTGGGCGGAGGTGGTGCGCCTGAGCGACATCGCCGACATGGGCGAGGCGCGTCCGGGCGAGGAGCTGGTGCGCTGCGATCTGTCCGACAAGGCGGCGGTCATGGCGCTGCTGGAGGGCGTGGATGCGGTGCTGCACTTCGGCGGCATCTCCACCGAGGCGCCGTTCGAGGACATCATGCAGGCCAACATCCTGGGCGTGGCCAACCTGTACGAGGCGGCCTACAAGCACGGCGTGAAGCGCCTGGTGTTCGCCAGCTCCAACCACGCCATCGGCTACTACAAGACCACCGATGTGCTGGACGCGAACATGCCGACCCGGCCGGACAGCATGTACGGCATCTCCAAGGTATTCGGCGAGCAGATGTCGCGCTACTACTACGACCGCTTCGGCGTGGAGACCGTGTGCATCCGCATCGGCTCCAGCTTCCCCGAACCGGCCAACAAGCGCATGATGTCCACCTACCTGTCCTACGACGATTTGACCGAGCTGCTGCGCTGCTCGCTGTTCGCACCGCGCGTGGGCCACACCATCGTGTTCGGCATGTCGGACAACGATTCGGTGTGGTGGGACAACCGCTATGCGGCGCACCTGGGCTACCGCCCGAAGGATTCCTCGGCCAAATTCGCGCACCTGTTCCCGGACACCAGCGAGTTCCCGGCCAAGGATGACGTGACCACCATCTACCAGGGCGGCAAGTTCCTGCTCGACGGCCCGATGTTCAAATGATCGAGCTGCGCACGGGCAGCCTGCGGGCGGTGGTCTTGCCCGCTGCCGGCGGCGGCCTGGCGCGCTTCGACCTGCTGCGGGACGGCGCAGCACCCGGCGCTGCCGCCGACGTCGTGCCCATCCTGCGGCCTGCGCCCGACGGCGTGGCGCAACCCTTGCCGGGCCAGCTGGCCTGCTTCCCGCTGGTCCCCTGGTCCAACCGCATCGCCCCGGACGGCTTTGAATTCGAAGGCCGCCGCTACAGGCCCGCGCCGACGCGCGAAGGCGAGCCATGCCCGATCCACGGTGACGGCTGGCGCCTGCCGTGGCAGGTCGAATCACGCGACGAATCCAGCGCTGTGCTCACGCTCGACCGCCGCAATGCGAGTCCGTTCGCCTTTACCGCCCACATGGCCTACACGCTGCGCGCCGACACCCTGCGCGTGACGCTGAAGGTCACCAACCACGGCGCCCACGCGCTGCCCTTCGGCCTGGGCCTGCACCCGTGGATGCCGCACCCGGAAGATGCGCTCCTGCGCGCCGCTGCGGATGGCGCCTGGCTGTCCGGCGCGGACAAGCTGCCCAGCGGGCATGTGCCGCCGCCGGCAGCGTGGGACTTTTCCAGCGCCGAGCCGCGCCCCTTGCCGCGCGAAGGCGTGGACAACGCCTTCACCGGCTGGGACGGCCGCGCCCAGATCGACTGGCCGGCGCGCAAGCTGCGCCTGCGTATCGTGGCCGACATGGACTACTACATCCTGTACGCCCCGCCGGGCAAAGACTTCTTCTGCTTCGAACCGGTCGACCATCCGGTCAACGCCTTCAACCTGCCGGGCGGCGCAGCAGCCAACGGCCTGACCGTGCTGGCGCCGGGGCAGGACCTGTGGCGCAGCGTGACGTTCGCCGTTGAGGAGATCACATGATGCCATCGCGCCCGCGCACGCGCGCTACCGCTCCTTTTGCCAACGTCGCGCGCCGCGCTCTGGCCGGCGCCTTGCTGCCGCTGGCCGCCCTGGCCGCCGCCGAGCCAGCCCGTCCAAGCGTGCCGTGGACGGCGGACCTGGGCAATGGCCGCTACCGCAACCCCATCCTGCACGCCGACTACTCCGACCCCGATGCCATCCGCGTCGGCCAGCGCTACTACATGACGTCGTCCAGCTTCAGCAACGTTCCGGGCCTGCCCCTGCTGGAATCGGACGACATGGTGAACTGGCGCCTGGTCGGCCACGCGCTACCCCGGCTGGTGCCGGAAGCCGCCTTCCGCGCGCCGCAGTACGGCAAAGGCGTCTGGGCACCAAGCCTGCGCCACCATGCCGGCAAATTCTGGATCTTCTACCCCGATCCAGACCACGGCATCTACGTCATCACCGCCAAAACTTTCGCCGGACCGTGGAGCAAGCCACGCCTGCTCATGTCCGGCAAGGGCTTGATCGACCCCACGCCATTGTGGGACGAAGACGGCAAGGCCTGGCTGCTGCACGGCTGGGCGAAATCGCGCGCAGGCTTCAACAACGTGCTAAGCCTGCGCCCCATGGCGCCTGACGGCAGCCGCATGCTGGACGACGTCAGCCGCGTGGTCATCGACGGCAATACGCTGCCCCGCTACAAGACGCTGGAAGGCCCCAAGTTCTACAAGCACAATGGCTGGTACTACGTGTTCGCGCCAGCAGGCGGCGTGGAATTTGGCTGGCAGTCCGTATTCCGCTCGCGCCATGTCGACGGCCCTTACGAAGCGCGCATCGTGATGGAGCAGGGCGCAACCGCAACCAACGGCCCGCACCAGGGCGCCTGGGTGCGCGCCGAAGATGGTAGCGACTGGTTCTTGCACTTCCAGGACAAGCGTGCCTTTGGCCGCGTGGTGCACCTGCAGCCAATGCGCTGGCAAGATGATGGCTGGCCGATCATCGGCGGACCTTCCGACAAGCCCGGCGTGGGGCAGCCGGTGAGCGAACACGCCAAGCCGATGGCGGCGCGCTCGCGTGCCGTCGGCGCGGCATCACCTGCCGTCGGAGACGAGTTCACCGCCCCGCAACTGGCGCTGCAATGGCAATGGGTCGCCAATCCGCAGCCGGGCTGGTATTCACTCAACGCGCGTGCGGGCCATCTGCGCCTTCATGCACAGCCCCTGCCGGCTGGCGCTGCGCCATTGCGCGCCATGCCATCCGTGCTGACGCAAAAGCTGCCTGCACCGGCTTTCACCGCTGTCGCCAAACTGGAACTGCACGCCGTCGCCGACGGCGATGCCGCAGGCCTGGCGATGTACGGCCAGAACTACGCCTGGATCGGACTGCGCCGCGAAGGCGGAGAGCTGCGTGTGGTGCTCGTGCGCTGCGAAGCGGCCAATGAGAAATGTCAGGAGCAGAGCGCCGCTACCTTACCCGTGTCTACGTCGGCGGCGGCCATGCACCTGCAAATGCAAATCGCCGCCAGCGGCCAGACTACGTTCTCCTTCAGCGCCGACGGCGCAACGTTCACGCGCATCGGTACTCCATTCGAGGCCGCCATGGGCCGCTGGGTCGGCGCCCAGATAGGCCTGTTCGCGCGCGGTGCCAATGGCGCTTACGCAGACATCGACTACCTGCGCATCACCCCTTAAAACGGGAGCAGTCGGAGACATATATTGTTTTCGGGTTCTGACTCTTTCCAACTCTCTTATACGCAAGTGCACTCTTTTTCACTCTTTTTGTCTAAGCGTATTTGACGCGGAGACAGAAATGGAAGACCTAAGCGAATTCACTTTTAGCGTACCAGCAACTGCGCAGGCATTTACCGATATCTGTGCTTACATGGATGCGCACAATATCAACGATCCCTTGGTTGTGATCGTCACACGCGCTTTGTACGATTGGATGGCGGCGCAGGATGCCGCACGAGACCCGCGCAGTTCGTTAACCTTGCGCATGGCTTCCGCTGCAATGCCTGGTCGGGGATCTGGTTGTTGCTACCAGGCCAAAAAGAGTTGAAAAGAGTCGCAAAGAGTTAGGCCCCCAATTCCACATAGGTCACCCGGCGCGGCGCATTTAGCGCGGAGCGGGCCGCAACAGGCCGAGGCGGCCCGCGCCCGCGTTGGACATGACGTTGGGCTGCACGTCCGCCGCAGGCAGGGCAGTGAACGTGTAAGGCACGCTCCAGCCCACATCCCCCGGCAACCCGCACTCGGCCAGCGGCTTGCCGTTCAGCTGAGAACCGCGATCGAGCACCGCGCCGCCCTCCGTCCCGCCTGGATTGCGCAGGACGTCGCCGCAACCGCGCGCGCCTTCGATCTCGTAGGCGTTGGCATCGATGATCACGCGTGCCTGTTTGGCGATGCCCACGCTGTAGCTGTGCGCATACTCGGCATGCTTGCGCGAGCCCTTATGGAAGTTGTTCAGCAAATGCACCTGCCCGAAGCGCACGCGCGGCGCGCGCGACGACACATGGTCGAAGAAATTGTGAGAGAACGTCACCCGCAGGCGGCCCTCGTCGCCGCTGGCGTTATCGCTTGCCCCGACCAGCGTGTTCTTCTCATGCAGCGAGAAGTGGTTGTACGACACGGTGACAAAGTCCGAACCGCCCGTAATATCCAGCGCGCCGTCGTGGCACTGCTTCAGCATGCCGTTCTCGCGCTGCGCCTGGCCGTCAGTCTGCGGCGCATCGGTAAAGCTGTTATGGTCGATCCACACATGGTGCGAACCGAAGACGGTGATGCCGTCATAGACCGAATTCCAATTGCCATGCGCGCCATCCTGCGGGTCCCACTTCGGCGCAGGATCGCAGGGATTGCGGATCGACAGGTTACGGATGATGACCTGGCTGGCGTTCGACACCACCAGGCTCGCGTTGACGAAACCCGCATCCTCGCCAAGTCCGATCAGCGTTGTATTGGAAGGCAAGCGCACTACGCCCGGCTTGGCGCCATCCGCCATATCGAGCGTGCCGCGCACCTGCACGATGCGCGCGGATGGTGCGGCAGGTGTGGCAAGCGCCGCGAGCAGCTCCGCCCGCGATGCAACGGTATGCACGGCAGACGGCGCCGCGTCCGCACCGCCACGCGTTCCGCCCTCCATGCCCGCCCAGCCATCGGACGGCGCATGCTCGCGCGCCACGCCCCGCGCCGTGTCGGCGGGATCGACCAGCGGGCCCAGGGCGGGGAACAGGCGCGCCAGCTCGCGCGCCGCCATATCGCCGAAGATGCGGCCGCCCTTAGGGCCAAGATGGGTGTAGTCGAAGCCCGCCCCCTTAGGCGCCGCCAGCGTATCGGCCTGCTCCGGCCCCATCTCCTGCACCGCCGCCAGCGACAACGCATTCAGGTCCAGCAGCGCCGCACCTTCACGCCGCGCCACCTCGCGCGCCCCCGCCGCCCACGGCGCCAGGTCGTTCCACACATAGCCATTGCGGAAGCTGCGGCGGGTGAGGGAAGTCACCAGCACCGGCACGCCGCCGCCGGCCTTCACATCCGCCACGTAGCGCGCCAGGTTGGCCGGGTATTCGCGCACCAGGTCGGTCGAGCGCCCCGGCTTGCCCGGCTGGTCGTTGTGGCCGAACTGCACCAGCACATAGGTCTTGTCGAAGCCCGCACGATCGCGCAGCAAAGCCTGCACCTGCTCCCAACGTCCTTCCGCGCGGAAGGAGCCCGAGCTGCGGCCATTCTTGGCCAGGTTCAGGCACAGGGTGCCGGGACGCTGCCGGCGGCACAGGTAATCGCCGTAACCGCCGCCGCTGGCGACTGTCGAATCACCGACCAGGATGATGCGGTCAGCCGCCTGCGCGGCGGGGAGGGAAACGAGACAAGCGAGGGACAGCAAGGCGTGGCGCAGCATGAGGCTCCTCCATAGGATGCCCCATTCTATTTTGGCCTGACCGCATATGCAAGTGGTCAGGCCAAAAAATATTGATCTTAGCCGCGCGAGAAGGTTTTGGTGACGCGTTCCAGGTGGGCGCGCATGGCCTGGCGCGCGCCGGCCGCATCGTGCGCTGCGATGGCCGCCACGATTTTGCGATGGTCGTCCAGCGTATGCTGGCGCAGCTCTTCGGTCTGGAAGTGTTCTTTCAGCTTATGCCACATGGTGCCGCGCTGGTTCCACAGCGTTTCCACCACGCCCACCAGCGCCGTATTGCCGGTCGCGCGCGCAATCGCCAGGTGGAAGTTGCGGTCGGCCTGCTCGTTGCTGGCGCGGTCGTCGTGGTGGCGCTCCATATCGGCCGCCGCGCGCAGGATGGCGTCGATGGCCGAATCGGTCGCCATCTTGGCCGCAATGGCCGCCACCTCGGACTCGATCAGGCGGCGCGCCGCCAGCACTTCGAAGGGACCAGGGCCGCCTTCTGCCACATCGGAAGGGGAGGACGCCTGCTCGCTGACGTACACGCCGGAACCGCCGCGCACCTCCACCACGCCCGACAGTTCGAGCGCGATCAAGGCTTCGCGCAGGGAAGCGCGGCTGACGTTCAGCTTGACGGAGAGTTCGCGCTCGGCCGGCAAGCGCGTGCCGGGCTTGATGTTCTCGGCGCGGATCAGTTCCTGGATCTTGGCGGCGACCACGCGGTACAGGCGTTGTTCGCTGGCTGGATGCGACTCCGTTGCGACAGTCTTTTTGTTCATGCGGCCAATCTCTTTAAGTGGTCGCCCGATTTTAATTTGGTCTGGCCAATTTCGCAAGAAATGCGCGGGCAGAGATGTCTCTGATATGATGTCAGACATCTTTTTCGCATGTATAATGTGCCCATGACTATCCCCCCACGCAAGCGACACACCCTGGCCCAGGGCGTGGTCGAACAGATCAGTGCCAGCATCAACGGCGGCGTGCTCAAGCCCGGCGACAAGCTGCCGACCGAATCGGCCATCATGGAGCAGCACGGCGTGAGCCGCACCGTGGTGCGCGAAGCGATCTCGCACCTGCAGGCGGCCGGCCTGGTGCAGACGCGCCACGGCATCGGCACCTTCGTGCTGGACAAGCCGCGCCAGGGCAGCGGGCTGGGGATCGACGCCGAAAGCATCGTCACCGTGCGCGACGTGCTGGCCATTCTCGAACTGCGCATCAGCATGGAAACCGAGACTGCCGGCCTGGCCGCCGCGCGCCGCAGCGAAGAGCAGGTGGCCGAACTGGCGCAAGCGCTGGCCGACATGCGGCAAGCGATGGAGCAGGGTCGCGCCTCGGTCGAAGCCGACCGCCGCTTCCACCTGGCGATTGCCAAGGCCACCGGCAACCGCTACTTCGTCGACATCCTCGGCCAGCTGGGGCAAGCCATCATCCCGCGCGCCCGCGTCAACACCGCCGGCCTGGCGCAAGACCGCCCCGCCGACTACCTCGAACGCGTGCACCGCGAGCACGAAGACATCTACCGCGCCATCCAGCGCCAGGACGCCGAAGCCGCCCGCGCCGCCATGCGCACCCACCTCTCCAACTCCCGCGAACGCCTGCTGCAAGCCCAACAGCGCTTCGAAAGCGAAAAAAAAATGGGGACGTACCCCATTTAATTAGCAACATTCTCGAAGAGAATGTTTCAAATTAAATGGGGTACGTCCCCATTTTTTTTCCATTTTTTTCTTGCGTGCGTTTCGATTGAGTTGTACGATGACTTACAACTGATCACCACTTCAAGGAGTCAAAGATGTCGCTGTCCCCGCAAGAACTGAAAAAAGTCATGTCGTCCGGCTTGCTGTCCTTCCCGATCACGGACTTCGATGCCCAGGGCAATTTCAATGCGCAGTCGTATGCCGGCCGCCTCGAGTGGCTGGCGCCATACGGTGCGAGTGCGCTGTTTGCGGCGGGCGGCACGGGTGAGTTCTTTTCGCTGACGGCGCCGGAGTATTCGCAAGTCATCAAGGTGGCGGTGGAGAGCTGCCGCGGCAAGGTGCCGCTGCTGGCCGGTACCGGTGGTCCGACCCGCCAGGCCATCGCGCTGGCGCAGGAGGCGGAGCGCCTGGGCGCGGATGGCTTGCTGTTGCTGCCGCATTACCTGACCGAGGCGAGCCAGGATGGTTTGATCGAGCACGTGGCGGCGGTCTGCGCGTCGGTGAAGATCGGCGTTATCGTCTACAACCGCGCCAACTGCCGCCTGTCGGCCAATTCGCTGGCGATCCTGGCCGAGCGTTGCCCGAACCTGATCGGCTTCAAGGACGGCATCGGCGACATCGAACTGATGGTGCAGATCTACCGCAAGCTGGGCGACCGTTTCTCCTACCTGGGCGGCCTGCCGACGGCGGAAGTGTATGCCGGCGCCTACAAGGCGCTGGGCACGCCGGTGTATTCGTCGGCCGTGTTCAACTTCGTGCCGAAGCTGGCGATGGACTTCTACCACGCCACCGCTGCCGGCAACACGGCGGAAACGGACCGCATGCTCGATGAGTTCTTCCTGCCTTACCTGGAGATCCGCAACCGCAAGGCCGGCTACGCGGTGTCGATCGTGAAGGCCGGCGCGCGCCTGGTGGGCCATTCGGGCGGTCCGGTGCGCGCGCCGTTGACCGACCTGACGGCGGAGGAAGACGCGATGCTGCTGGCGCTGATCAAGAAGCAGGGTGCCCAATAATGCAGCCCACCGGTGAAATGATCATTGGCCGGCAGCTGGTGCGCGGCGCGGCCGGTACCCAGCTGGCCTTCAACCCGGCCACCGGGGCGACCATGCTGCCGGAGTTCGGCCTGGCCGAGACGGCCGATGTGGAGCGCGCCTGCGCGCTGGCGGAGCAGGCTTTCGATGCCTACCGCAGCACCACGCCGGCGGCGCGCGCCGCCTTCCTGGAGGCGGTGGCCAGCAATATCGATGCGCTGGGCGCGACCCTGACCGAGCGTGCCATGGCCGAAACCGGCCTGCCGCAGGCGCGCCTGGAAGGTGAGCGTGGCCGCACCGTGAACCAGCTGCGCCTGTTCGCCAAGGTGGTGCGCGATGGCCACTGGCAGCAGGCGACGCTCGATTCGGCGCTGCCGCACCGCACGCCGCCGCGCCCCGACCTGCGCCTGCGAAAAATCGCGGTGGGTCCGGTGGCGGTGTTCGGCGCGTCCAACTTCCCGCTGGCGTTCTCGGTGGCGGGTGGCGACACCGCGTCGGCCCTGGCGGCTGGCTGCCCGGTGGTGGTGAAGGCGCATGGCGCCCATCCCGGCACCTCGGAACTGGTGGCGCGCGCGGTGCAGAAGGCGGTGGCCGATTGCGGCATGCCGGAGGGCGTATTCTCCATGCTCCACGGCGATGGCCGTAGCGTGGGCCAGGCGCTGGTGGCGCATCCGTCGATCAAGGCGGTCGGCTTTACCGGCTCGCGCCAGGGCGGCACAGCGCTGATGCGCACCGCCGCCGCGCGCCCGGAACCGATTCCGGTCTACGCCGAGATGAGCAGCATTAACCCGGTCTTCATGCTGCCCGCCGTGCTGGCCGGCGGCGCCGAGGCGCTGGGTGTGGCTTTCGTCGAATCGCTGACCATGGGCGTGGGCCAGTTCTGCACCAACCCTGGCCTGGTGATCGGCGTGGCCGGTCCCGACTTCGACCGTTTTGCCGCCGCTGCCGCCGCTGCGCTGCAGCCGAAGGGGGCGGGCACCATGCTCACCGCCGGCATCCACAGCGCCTACCAGGCGGGCGTGGGCCGTCTGTCGCAGGCTGCGGGCGTGCAGGTGCTGGCGCAGGGGCAGCAGGAGGGCGCCGGCTGCGCCGCGCGGGCCGCGCTGTTCCGCGTCGACGCCGAGACCTTCCTCGCCAGCCACGCGCTGCAGGAGGAAGTGTTCGGCCCGGCATCGCTGCTGGTCGCCTGCCGCGACGAGGCGGAAGTGCTGCGCCTGGCGGCCGGTCTGGAAGGCCAGCTGACCGCCACCGTGCATTGCACGGCAGGCGACCATCCGTTTGCAGCGCAGCTGCTGCCGACGCTGGAGCGCAAGGCGGGCCGCGTGCTGTTCAACGGCTTCCCGACCGGCGTCGAAGTGTGCCACGCCATGGTGCACGGCGGCCCGTTCCCGGCCACTTCCGACACGCGCAGCACGTCTGTCGGCGCCACGGCCATCGAGCGCTTCCTGCGCCCGGTGTGCTACCAGAATGTGCCGCAAGCCTTGCTGCCGGCGGCCCTGCAGGACGATAATCCACTGCGCCTGGCGCGCCTGGTGGATGGCGAGCTGCGGCCGGCAACTTAAAATGTGTAGTACGGCCGGGGGAGACACCGGCCGCTTTGACTGATATTAAAACTATGAATCAGCACAACCCGCAAGCCGTCGGCCTGGCCGACGCGCCGCCTGCCGCCATCGGCAAGTACCGCTGGACCATCTGTGGCCTGCTGTTCTTCGCCACCACCATCAACTACCTGGACCGCCAGGTGCTGTCGCTGCTGGCGCCCGCGCTGTCCAGGGAATTCAACTGGTCGAACACCGACTACGCCAATATCGCCGCCGTGTTCCAGTTCGTGTACGCGATCTCGATGCTGTTCGCCGGCCGCGTGATCGACAGGATGGGCACGCGCCGTGCCTTCGTGCTGGCCATTGTGGTGTGGTCGTTCGGCGCCATCCTGCACGCCTATTCGGTGGCGATCGGCACCGCCGTCAGCAACCTGTTCGTGGCGGTCGGCCTGGCCGCCGTGCCCATTTCGGTGGCCGGCTTCATGGTGGGCCGCGCCGTGCTGGCGCTGGGCGAGGCCGGCAACTTCCCGGCCGCCATCAAGGCCACCGCCGAATACTTCCCCAAGAAGGAGCGCTCCTTCGCCACCGGCATCTTCAACTCCGGCGCCAATATCGGCGCGATCCTGGCGCCGATCACGGTGCCGATGATCGCCGAGGCCTGGGGCTGGCAGGCCGCCTTCATCGTCATCGGCGCAGTCGGATTCGTGTGGATGGGCTTCTGGCTGCACTTCTACGAAACCCCGGCGCGCCAGAAGCGCCTGTCGCGCGCAGAACTCGATTACATCAACAGCGATGCGGCCGATGCCGTCGCCGCGCCGGCCGCCGCCAGCGCCGCGCCAGCGCCGCGCAAGGCATCCTGGTTCAAGCTGCTGGCCTACCGCCAGACCTGGGCCTTCACGGCCGGCAAATTCCTGACCGACGGCGTGTGGTGGTTCTTCCTGTTCTGGCTGCCCAAGTTCATGGCGGCGCAGTACGGCATGACGACGACGGAAATGGTGGTCCCGCTGGCGGTGCTGTATTCGATGACCATGGTCGGTTCGATTGGCGGCGGCTGGTTCCCGGCCTACTTCATCAACCGCGGCGCCAGCGTCTACCACGGCCGCATGCGCGCCATGCTGACCATCGCCTTCTTCCCGCTGGCGGTGCTGCTGGCGCAGCCCTTCGGCTATCTGGGCGTGTGGGTGCCGGTGATCCTGATCGGCATTGGCGCCTCGGCGCACCAGGCCTGGTCGGCCAACCTGTTCACCACCGTGTCCGACATGTTCCCCAAGCATAGCGTCGGTTCCGTGGTCGGTATCGGCGGCATGGCCGGTGGCCTGGGCGGCGTGTTGATCACCAAGGTGGCCGGCAGGCTGTTCGACCACTACAACGCCCTGGGCCAGATCCAGACCGGCTACATGATCATGTTCACCTTCTGCGCGCTGGCCTACCTGCTGGCATGGTGCATCATGAAGGCGCTGGTGCCGGCGCATAAGGAAATCACGGACCTGTAATGGAAAAAGTCAGCGGAGTTCACTGCACGGTGGGCGAGAGCCCCACCTGGCACGCGGCGCAAGGCGCGTGGTACTGGGTCGATATCCCGGCGCGCCGCATCTGGCGCCTGGACTACGCCAGCGGCGCCACGCGCTACTGGGAGGTGCCGGAGATGGCGGCCTGCATCACGCCGGCCGCGCGCGGCGGCCTGGTGGCGGGCATGGAGAGTGGCATCTTCCGCCTGGCGCTGAATGGCGATGGCAGCGTGGCGGCCGAGCGCCTGGCTGCGCCGCCGGCATCGGAGCTGTTCGACGGCATGCGCTTCAACGACGGCCGCTGCGACCGCCAGGGGCGCTTCTGGGCCGGCACCATGTTCATGGACATGGCGGCGGCGCGCGCCGTCGGCAAGCTGTACCGCTATAGCGCCGAAGGCGGGCTGTCGGCGCCTTTCGTGTCCGGCCTGCTGACGCAGAACGGCACCGCCTTCTCGCCGCGCGGCGACGTGATGTACCTGTCCGATTCGCACCCGCAGCGGCGCATGGTGTGGGCCTTCGACTACGACATCGACAGCGGCGTCCCGCACAACAAGCGCATCTTCCTCGACCTCGGCGCGCAGCAAGGCCGCCCGGATGGCGCGGCGGTCGATGCCGACGGCTGCTACTGGAGCTGCGCCAACGACGGCGGCCTGCTGCAGCGCTTCACGCCAGCCGGTGCACTCGACCGCGAGATCGCGCTGCCGTTCGCCAAGCCCTCCATGTGCAGCTTCGGCGGCCCGGCGCTGGATACCTTGCTGGTGACCTCCATCGACCCTGGCCACGCGGCCGACGGCTGGCCCGGCAGCGTGCTGCTGCTGCGCCCCGGCGCGCAAGGCGTGGCGGAAGTCCCGTTCGCCGCCTGAGCGGCGCCTGTTGCGGATTCGCCGCGCCGCACCTTTGATGCAGCGCAAAGCCTGGCGCAATGACGCCGCCGCGGCGCCGCAGGGCGGCAGATCGCTGCCTACAATCGCCCCTACTACTTCAACCCGTGGGGGCGATGATGAGATTCGAAGTCTACAACGACGGCTCGGGCGCTTTCACCGGCGCCGACGAGGCGGAACAAATCGCGATCGAGCAGTTCCTGGAGTTGCTGGCGCCGCTCGACAAGCAGCGCATCAGCGACAAGCGCATGGCATCCATCCTGGAGCGCTGCATCAGCCAGACGCCCGCCTACCTCGACCCCTACGACGCCCTCGCTTCCCTGTACCTGATGACCGGCAAGCCCGCCAAGGCGCTGAAGCTGGCGCGCAAAGGTATCGCCGTGGCCAGCGCCTTGCTGCCGCCCGGATTCGCCGGGCGCATCCCGTGGGAACACGAAGGCAACCGTTCCTACCTGACCTTGATGCGCACCGTGGTGACTTGCCTGTGCGGCATGCGCCAGCATAAGGAGGCCGCCGCGCAAGCGGCCCGGATCCTCGCGCTGGACCCGAGCGATGGCGCCGCAGTCCGTTTCTCGGCGGGGCATGAGGCGCTGCGCGCGGGCGACACGGAGACGGCGCGCCACCTGTTCCGCGACTATGCGCATGAATACCCGCCGTTCTGCTATGAGCTGGGTTTAGTCCTGTTCAATGAGCGCCAGCTGGTGGCCGCCGCGACGGCATTCCGGCGCGGCATCGCGGCCAATCCCTATATTGCGATGCTGCTCTCGACCGGAACGCCGCCCAACGCCTTGCCCATCGCGCATTACCACTGGCGCGAAAGCCCCGATGCCGCCGCGCGCTACCTGGACGTCTATGGCAGCGTATGGGATGGCAAGGGGGAAGCGCAGCGCTTCCTCTACTGGCTCTTCAATCATTCGCAAGTGATGCGCGAACGCGCCGCCATCATGGCGTGCCGGGAAGAGCGCCCCTTCGTGGAGACGCCCGACCTCGCGCACCCCGCGCTGGCGCACGAAGCCGCCCTGGTCGAGGCCATTGACGACACCTTGTCGGCCGCCATCGTGCAGCAGCGCGCCACACCGGCTGGGCTGATCTGGCCATGGGATACCTACGAAGGCGCCGAGCCGGCCCACACGCTGCACTGAGTGCCCATCCGGCACGAGGGGCAGGATTGGTGTAATTTAGGGGTGAGGCGATGGAAAAGCGGACTCCACATTGGAAGCTGTCTTTCGTCCACGATTTGGTCCGGGCTGGAAGGGTACGCGCTACGCTGTCTGCCTCGACCGGTGCGGGGACGCTAGAAATCTACAGCTTGCGAGGCATGTGCGAGGTCGTGCTTTCCCTGTCGCGCAATGATTTTCACAAGAGTATGACCAGTTCTGCCGATCATAGAGTCTGGCAAGATGTTTACCACGGACGCACACGAACTGGACGTGCGGCATACGTGAAATTGACAGTCATTGATGACGTTCTGATCATTTCGTTTAAGGAGCTTTGAGCATGAAGTGTCCTTTCTGCGGACGCGCGGAGTTGCGGCGAGTTGTTCGTGATGTTGCGCTGGAATTCAAGGATCAGCATTCAATGGTTGCTGACGTTTCCGGGGACTTTTGCGAAGCTTGCGGCGAAATGATTTTGGCCGAGGGCGAAACCGATCGTGTTGGGTCTGCATTGCAAGAGCTTCAGCAGCGCTTTGAACAACGATTGGTGTAGAGGGGGGAGCGATCTGCGGACCACTGCTATCTAATCGCGGCTGCAATTCGCTATTCCTTCCACGGGCTGTTTCGGCTGCCTCCGCAGGAGGCGTGAAGTTTCGTGGCAATCTGTTACATTGGCTTCGTTAATAGGTGCAGGAGCCTTTTTATGTTATGCCCAGTTTGCGGTGAAGCGACGCTGATTCATGCAACGCGAGATATGCCTTTTTCTTACAAGAGTGCGTCTACCTTCATTCCTAATGTTGAAGGGGACTTCTGCAACTCATGCGGCGAGTTGATTATGTCGGATGCAGAAACTATGCGGGTAGGCAAAGCGATGCGGCAGTTTCAGCAAGAGGTGGACGCGCTGGAAGGGGGCGTCGGCAGCTAAGTTGTCGAAAATATTTACATAAATTTAACCTGCTAAGTTTAAAGGGCTGATTCTTAAAGAATATTATCGATGGTATGAATGTTGCATAAGCGATAGCACCCTAATTGCTATCGCATTTGCTCATGAACCTTGTTCCAAAGTTGTCGCTCACTCTCATACTGACCTCCACCGTTTTTCCTGCTCACGCCGGGATTTTTGCCAATATTGAGGTCAGGGAAGTCCGGCACTCGGTGAATGGAAAATACGTCGATGGATCGGGCATTCCTTTTGCCGGAAGCATGTCATCGAATTTCGTACTTGCGAAATCTAAGTGTGTTGAATGGCAGTTCCCAGAATATGCAGGCTCTATGTGCAGGTACCAGGCGGACTTCTCCGGCCTTGAGTCACCCTACATCAATGCGTTCAACTCACGATTTCAAAGTGCATCGCCGATCACCAATCAATTGAGTGTCTCTTTATTCAATAGGCCGGATGGCAGTTACTTTGGCTGGTTCACTTTTTTGCAGGGCAAGACCGAGTTCTATACGAACGATACGGGCAGCTACCAAGCAAGCTTGACTAGCAATTACCAGTTTCGTTTTGAAGGAGCAGGACCTTCTGCGAGCCCCACATCTGATCTCAACTTTGCTCGTCGCATTTGGAGCGAGGGTATCTTCACCGAACGGAATTTCTTTAATTCGTGGGATGTTTTCCAGCTTCGTGACGCAGGCGACTTAGTGGTTGAATCGGAGTACTGGTCCGGCAAATTTGCCGCAACGGTAGGTACAGTTCCCGAGCCGACGACATCGTTGTTGATGATCGCCGGTTTGGCGGCACTGATCTTCCGACGCTCTCCCCAGAATCGTGCCCACGGCATCCGCTAAGCACTTGATCCAGTGCTCGGGCGACGAAGAGTCCGCTGCGTGGCCATAGGGGCTGGCTGATTCTCTCGTGCGGCGCGTTACGTGTGGGGCAGCTCGCGCACTTCCACCGTTCCCCCCGCTTCGTACACTGGATTCCCGGCCAGCAGGGCCTGGGCGGCAGCCAGGCTTTCCGCGCGCAGGCGGATAAAGCCGGTGCAGCCGGGCGGGGCGGGCTGGGTGTCGCTGCCTTTCCTGCAGCGCAGGCCGGCGCCGATGGCGCTGCCGCCGTCGAACTGGCCGCTCGCTTGCAGGCGCGAGATGTAGGCGTCCCACAGGGCGCCGTCATCGGCCATTCCGGCGTCGGCGGCGTCGCCGAACATCAGGAAAATGTATTCGTTCATGGCTGTCCTCCCGCCAGCGCGCGGCAGAAGGTGGCGCTGGCTTCGTCGGTGGGGAAGCAGGATTCCACATGCAGCTCCTCCAGCGTCACGTCGCGCGGGGTGCCGAAGGTGGTGATGGTGGAGAAAAAGGCCACGCGCTGGCCATCTCGTTCAAACACGGTTTCCAGCAGCGGTGCCGGCACCGCGCGCAGGTCGCGCTGGCGCCATTGCTGCGGCACGCCGGGGTAGGACAGCACTTCATCCAGCAGCGTGCGTGCGCGCTGGTCGCTGGGCGCGCTGGCCACCAGCTTGTGCAGGTGGGCCAGCAGGTGGCTGGCCACTTCCTCCCAGTTGGCCAGTGCGCCGCGCAGATCCTGCGGGTCGAACACGTTGTGCAGCATGTTGCGGTGCGGGCTGTCGCGCCCCGCCAGCAGCCAGCGGTTCATGCGCAGCGCGGCGTCGTTCGCCATCACGATGTCCCAGTGCCGGTTCATGAGGAAGGCGGGGTAGGGTTCCTGCTGCTTCAGCATGGCCTCGATGGCGCGCCGCATCGGCGCCAGGTCCGGGTTGGCCAGGGCCGATTCCGTGTAGCGCGGCGCGTAGCCGGCCGCCACCAGCAGGGCGTTGCGGTCGCGCAGCGTCATCTCCAGCGTGTCGGCGATGCGCGCCAGGATCTCGCGGCTGGGCTGGGCCTTGCCGGTCTCGATATAGCTCAAGTGGCGGGTGGAGACGCCGGCGTCCAGCGCCAGGTCCATCTGGCTCAGGCGGCGGGCGGAGCGCCATTCGCGCAGCAGGGCGCCGACGTGGGCGATGGGGGTGTTTGCGTTCATGTGGCAATGGTAGCAAGTTTCGCCGCCGCGCTTCCATGACCTCGCAGGTAATGGCTTTCCGCCTGCGGCGCGCCCATCATGCACTCCATCCAAACCACTGCCCTGAAGGAGATTTGCCATGATGCGCCGCGACTTCCTGAAATTTGCCTTTTCCTCCGCCCTCGCCAGCAGCGGGGCGCTCGCCGCCCATTTCGCCAGCGCCGGGCAGGCCGCGCCGGCCGGCCACGGCGCGGGGCTGACGCGGGCTGAAGCTGCCGCACGGGCGGTGGCGGCGCGTGACGCGCGCGCCTGGCATGCGGCGCGCCGCATGGTGCCGACCAGCGTTGGCCGCATCGCCGTGGTGGAACGCGGCAAGGACCCGCAAGCGGCCCTGTTCCTGCACGGACTGCCCTTGAACAGCTTCCAGTGGCGCGGCGCGGTGGCGCGCCTGGCGCCGCACCGGCGCTGCATCGCCCCCGACTTCCTGGGCCTGGGCCACAGCGAGCCGGCGGCCGGCGCCAGGCTCGACCCGGACAGCCAGGCCGCCATGCTGGCCGAGCTGCTGGACCAGCTGGGCGTAGGCAAGGTTGACATGATTGCCAGCGACAGCGGCGGCGCCGTGGCGCAGATTTTCCTGGTGCGCTACCCGCAGCGCGTGCGCAGCCTGCTGCTGGCCAACTGCGACACCGAGATCGACTGCCCGCCGCCGGCCATGCTGCCGGTGATCGACCTGGCCAAACAGGGCCGCTTCGCCAGCGAGTGGCTGGAACCTTGGCTGGCCGACAAGGACAAGGCGCGCTCCGCCGAAGGCCTGGGTGGCCTGTGCTACGCCCGACCGGCCGCGCTGGCCGATGAAGTGTTCGAGGCTTACCTGCGCCCGCTGGTCGAGCATCCGGAGCGCCTGCACGGCTATATCACGGCGCTCGAGCGCAACGTCCTGCAAGGCATCCGGCCCGCCCTGCAGGCCAGCACTGCGCCGGTGCGCGTGCTGTGGGGCATGGCCGACGACATCTTCCTGCCGCGCGGCGCCGACTACCTGGAGCAGGCCTTCGGCAACGGCCAGGGCGTGCGCCGCATCGCCGGGGCCAAGTTGTTCTGGCCGGAGGAGCGCCCCGAACTGCTGGCGCAGGAAGCGCTGGCCCTGTGGCGCGCCCGCGCATGACGGCGGTGGACCAGGCCGGGCTAGGGTAAAATGCCCGGTTTGGTTCTAGTTCGAGGTTTTGCGATGAAATGGGCTGTTGTCGGTTTTTACATATTGTCCGTATTGCACATCCACTTCCGTGGCAAGGTACGCCTGCCGATCGGGCGCCAGCTGTTCGACCACTCGTCGTTCATGGCGCCGATCAATATCTTCATGCACTGGTTCTCGCGCGTGCCGTCCACGCCTTTCCTGCCGGTAGACACCTTCAAGGAGCTGCAGCCGCTGCAGGATAACTGGCAAGTGATCCGCGCCGAAGCGGAGAACCTGCTGCGCCTGCAAAAGATCAAGGCCTCCGAGAAGAACGACGACGCCGGCTTCAACTCCTTCTTCAAGAACGGCTGGAAGCGCTTCTACCTGAAGTGGTACAACGCCAGCCACCCGTCGGCCCAGGAACTGTGCCCGCAGACCTACGCGCTGCTGGCCGCCATCCCGTCGGTGAAAGCCGCCATGTTCGCCGAGCTGCCGCCGGGCGGCAAGCTCAATCCGCACCGCGACCCGTTCGCCGGCTCGCTGCGCTACCACCTGGGCCTGGCCACGCCGAACGACGACCGCTGCTTCATCGACGTCGACGGCGAGCGCCACTCCTGGCGCGACGGCCAGGGCGTGATCTTCGACGAAACCTATATCCACTGGGCCATCAACGGCAGCGAGAGCGACCGCATCATCCTGTTCTGCGACGTCGAGCGCCCGATGCGCTACCGCTGGGCGCAGGCGGTCAACCGCTTCCTCGGCCGCACCATGATGACCGCCGCCGCCTCGCCCAACGAGCAGGGCGACCAGGTTGGCCTGGTGTCCAAGCTGTTCCGCATCTCCTTCTACGCCGGCAAATACCGCCGCGCCTTCAAGGCCTGGAACAAAACGGTATACAAAATCACCAAGTTTGGCCTTATCATCGGCCTCGCAGCAGCAATCTACTACATCTGAGGCAGCGCGCTGCCTCGCCCGAGGAGGCAGCATGCAGCGATACCTGCGCGGCGCCGTGGCCATAGTGCTCGGTGCCGCAACCATCCTTTCCCACGCCGGCCCCCTGCGCGACAAGCTGCAGGAACGCCGCGCCGCGCGCGCCGCAAGCGAAGCGTCCGTACTGCGCGACATCCCTTACGGCAGCGACCCACGCCAGCGCTTCGACGTCCACCTGCCGGCGCAGCAGGCGTCCGGCGCGCCGGTCATCTTCATGGTGCATGGCGGCGGCTGGCGCACCGGCGGCAAGGCCGAAACGGCGGTGGTGCAGCACAAGGCGCCGTACTTCACCGGGCGCGGCTACGTCTTCATCTCCATCAATTACCGCATGCTGCCGGACGCCGACCCATGGCAGCAGGCGCAGGATGTGGCGCTGGCGCTGGCGGCCGCCCAGGCCAAGGCGCGCGAATGGAACGCCGACCCGCGCCGCTTCGTGCTGATGGGGCATTCGGCCGGCGCCCACCTGGTGGCCTTGCTGGCGGCCGATCCGGCGCTGGCGCCCGGCAGCAGCTGGCTCGGCACGGTGGCCCTCGACAGCGGCGCGCTGGACGTGCCGGACATCATGGAACAGCGCCACATGCGCCTGTACGACGAAGCGTTCGGCGCCGACCCCGCCTTCTGGCGCAAGGTCTCGCCGCTGCACGCGCTGCGCCCGGGCGCACAGCCCTTCCTGCTGGTGTGCTCCAGCCAGCGCGACCGCGCCTGCCGCCAGGCGCACGACTTTGCGCGCCGCGTGCAGGCCACGGGCGCGCGCGCCGAAGTGCTGGAACAGGACAAGAGCCACCGCGAAATCAACCTGCAGCTGGGCGCCGACCCGGCTTACACCGGCGCCGTGCAGGCATTCCTCGACAGCCTGCGCTAGCGGCAGCCCGTCGCCAGCGGGAAGTGGTAGCGCTGCGCGATGCGGCGCCACTCGCGGTCGCACGGCATGGCCGCCGCAATGCGGTCCAGTTCGCGCGCCAGCTCGCTGTCGCCCGGCGCCAGCACAAAGTGGCGGCCGAACTGGTTGAACGGCTTGTCGCCCACATGCAGCTGCCCCACCGGCAGTTTTTCCCTATCCATCTGGCGCCGCAGGTAGCGGAAAGAGCTGAGCGGCATCACCGTGAAATCGGCCTCGCCGCGCACCAGGCGGCGCAGGTTGCTCATTGCATCGTAGGCATTGCTGCGCGGGATACCCTTGCCCACGAATTCATCGATGCCCGGATAGCGGTTGCCGTAGATGCCGGCAAAGCGCAGCCCCACCAGCGAGGACGGCCCCTCGTAACGCACCGGATTTTCCAGGCGCGAGACGATAGCGTTGCTGTCCTCCAGGAAGGGCGGGCTCCAATGGAAGCGCTTTTGCGGCACATCACCGATGAAGATGGGCGCCAGGAACAGCGCCACGCCGTCAAAGCCGCCCGGCGCCTCCATCAGCTGGTTCAGGTCGCGCCGCGTCAGGTTCACCAGCTGCAGCTGGTAGCGGCCCTCCAGCTTGCGGTTGACGTAGGCCACCAGTTCCGGCGCCAGGCCGCGCTTGCCCTCCAGATAAGGCGCGCCGCCGTAACTGTTGTAGGCTTTGACGGTGGTGTTGGCGGCGGCAGGTGCGCCGGCAAACGCGCCGCACAGCGCCAGGAGGAGGGTGGAGCGAACCATTGCTTAACGCGCGTTCGGCGCACGCAGGCGCGCTTCCTCGCGCGTCAGGATCCAGACCCGGTCGATATAGCCGTTCATGTCTTCGGTGTAGTTGACGACGACGTCCTTCTCACGCAGCGAACCCGGCGTGATGGTCATATTGTCATCGCTGACGATGCGCGCCGCCGGCGACAGCTGGCGCAGTTTGCCGTCGATGTAGATGTCCGGCGCATAGCCCGGCGACATCTTGCCGCGCTTGGCGTTCGGCGGGAAAGGGCGCGGTTCCTGTTCGGCCAGCGCCGGCAGGGAAATAAAGGCCGCAAGGGCCAGCAGGAAGTGTCGTTTGTCCATGCGCGCTAGCTTACCATGCTGGCGCACATGGCCAGCACCGCCAGCGCCATCACCAGCGTGCACGACCAGCCCAGCCAGCGCAGGCGGCGCGACAGCACCACCGCGCCCATCACCCCGCGCCGGGTCGACAGCAGCATGGTCACCGCCATCACCGGCACCGCCACCACACCGTTCACCACCGCGCTCCAGTACAGCGCCCGCATCGGATCGAGCGGCAGGAAACCGATGCCCACGCCGGCCAGGGTCGCCGCCACGATAATCGCATAGAATTTGCGCGCCGCCAGCGGCTGCAGGTCAAGGCTGCTGCGCCACTTGAACGCCCCCGCCACCGCGTACGCCGCCGAACCGGCCAGCACCGGGATCGCCAGCAAGCCGGTGCCGACGATGCCCAGCGCGAACAGCGCAAACGCCAGCTCGCCCGCGATCGGCCGCAGCGCAGCCGCCGCCTGCGCCGACGACTGCACCTCGAAGATGCCATGCGCATGCAGGGTCACCGCCGTGGTCAGCATGATCGACCACGCCACCGCATTGGAAAAGCCCATGCCCACCGCCGTATCGAGCTTGATGCGGCGCAGTTGCGGCCGCACCTGGGGCGGCGCCCGCTTCAGCGGCTGTGCCAGCGGATCGGCGTGCAGCTCCTCCACCTCCTGCGACGCCTGCCAGAAAAACAGGTAAGGACTGATGGTGGTGCCGAACACCGCCACCATGGTGGTCAGGTAAGCCTTATCCCAGGCCAGCTGCGGCGACACGGTGCGCAGCGCCACCTCGCGCCACGGCACCTCGATCACCAGCACCGTCGCCGCGTACGCCAGCAGGGCCAGGGTCAGCCACTTCAGCAGATGCGCATAGCGCTGGTAAGGAACGAACACCTGCAGCAAGACCGACAGCACGCCAAAGCCCAGCGCATACCAATGGGCCTGGCCGCCCGCCACCAGGCGCAGCGCATCGCCCATGGCCGCCAGGTCGGCCGCGATATTGATGGTATTCGCGAACAGCAGGAGCGAGACCATGCCATACAGCAGCCAAGGCGGGAAATACAGGCGCATATTGGCCGCCAGCCCGCGCCCGCTGGTGCGGCCGATACGCGCGCTGGTTTCCTGGATGCCGACCATGAGCGGATAGGTAAACAGCACCAGCCACAGCATGCCGAAGCCAAACTGCGCCCCCGCCTGCGAATAGGTAGCGATGCCGCTAGGATCATCATCCGCCGCCCCCGCCACCAGGCCCGGCCCCAGCTTCCCCAGCCAAGATTGACCCTGCTGTTCCATGCCCCGATGCTAGCACGACCGAAAAAATGGGGACGTACCCCATTTAATTTGAAACATTCTCTTCGAGAATGTTGCTAATTAAATGGGGTACGTCCCCATTTTTTCTCCCAGGCGGCGAGGGCGGTGCGGTAGCGCTCGAGGTCTTCGTAGTAGAGGTCGAGCACGCACCAGGTGCAGCCGCTGTGGCAGCAGTCGTCGGGGCCGGGCTCGACTGGGGGCTGGGGCTTGGGGTCGGGTTGCTGGTCGTTCATGATTCTTCGATGGCGAGCTGGGCTTGGTTGCGGCCGCGCTGCTTGGCGCGGTACAGGGCTTCGTCGGCCAGGCGCAGCAGTTGTTCGGGGCGGCTGTGCTCGCTTGGCACGAGGACGGCCACGCCAATCGAGATGGTGACATGGCCGAAGGGGGAGGCGTCGTGCGGCAGCTGCAGGCGCGCCAGTTCCTGGCAGATGGCGTGCGCCACGCCAAGGGCGTCGGCGCCGGCGGTGGCGACCGACAGCAGGGCGAATTCCTCGCCGCCGTAGCGTGCCACCAGGTCCGAGCTGCGCCGGCCGTGTTCGGTGATCAGCGCGGCCACGGCGCGCAGCGTAGTATCGCCGGCCAGGTGGCCGTAGCGGTCGTTGTATTTCTTGAAGTAATCGACGTCGAGCATGGACAGGGCCAGCGGCTGGCCGGTGCGCGCGGCGCGCCGCCATTCGGCCTGCAGCGCCAGGTCGAAGCCGCGCCGGTTGCTGACGCCGGTCAGGCCGTCGGTCATGCTGAGCGCTTCCAGCTTGCGGTTCGATTCTTCCAGCTGGGCGGTGCGGGCCGTGACCAGCTGTTCCAGCTCGGCCTGGTGGCGCGTCAGGCGCCGGATGCGCCAGTGGTACAGGCTCCACAGCGTGCCCAGCACCATGCCGGCCGCCGCCAGGCGGAACCAGGTGGTTTGCCAGAACGGGGGCGTGATGGTGACCTGCAAGGTGGCGGCTTCGGTGCTCCACAGGCCGTGGTGGTTGGCGGCGCGCACGCGGAACACATAGCGTCCCGGATCGAGGTTGGTGTAGGTGGCGACGCGCCGTTCGGCGTCGGTTTCCTGCCAGTCGGGGTCGAAGCCTTCCAGCTGGTAGGCGTAGCGGTTGTGCGACGGTTCGGTGAAGTGCAGCGCGGCAAATTCAATCGTGAAGGCGGTCGCCTGCGAGGACAGCACCAGGCCGGTCGGCGCCGTCAGCGGGCCTTCCAGCCGGGCCTGGTCGCGGAAGCGGCCTTCGCTCAGCGACTGGTTGAACAGCTTGATGTCGGTCAGCGCCACCTGCGGCGGCACCGAGGCGCTGCGCACCTGTTCCGGCTGCACGCCGGTCATGCCGTGCACGCCGCCGAAATACAGCTGGCCGTTGGCGCCGCGCGCCGAAGCGTTGGTGGTATAGCCGCCGGTCATGCCGTCGGCCACGGTGTACAGCTGGGCCGAGCCGTTGCCGGGGTTCAAGCGGAACAGGCCGGCCAAGGTGCTGACCCAGATCCTGCCCTTGGCGTCGCTCTGGATCGACAGCGTTTTCTGGTGCTGCACGGCCGCCGCGTGCGAGCGCAGGCGCAGGCTGCCGTCGGCCAGCTCGTCCAGCTGCATCAGGCCGCGCGCGCTGCCGACCCACAGCACGCCGCTGGCATCCTCATGCAGGGCGGTGACATTGTCGTCGATCATGCCTTCCGGGCCGCCGGCGCGGAAGTGGCGGAACTTGCCGCTGGCCGGGTCCAGCAGGTCGAGCCCGCCGCCATTGAATTCCGAGCCCATCCACACGCGGCCCTTGCGGTCTTCCAGCACCACGCTGGTGCCGCCCACGCTGCGGCTGTGCGCGTCGTGCGGGTCGTGGAAGAACAGGGTGGAGCGGTCGCGCCGCTTGTCGTAGCGCACCAGGCTGTTGCCCGTGCCCAGCCACAGCACGCCACCCCTGCCGGGCGCAATCGCGTTGATGAAATCGCTCGCCGTGTTGCCGAAACGCAGGTGGCGGAACTTGCCGCTGGCCGGGTCCAGCCGGTTCAGGCCGTTGGCCGTGCCTACCCACAAGGGGCCGCCGTCTTCCTGGTACAGGCTGTAGATGATGTTGTTGCTGAGCGAGCCCGCCTTGCCGTCGGCCTGGTACTGGCGCAGCACGGCGCCGCGCGCCGGGTCGAACTGGCCGATGCCGAGGCTGCCGCCCATCCAGAGCGTGCCCTGCGGCCCGCTCGCCAGGCTGAGCAGGGCGTTGTTGACGCGGCCCTGGCTGCCATCCAGGCGGTAGGGCAGGTGGCGCGTAAAGCCCGCGCTGCCCAGGTTGACCAGGGCAATGCCATCGGTGTACGAGGCCAGCCACAGCATGCCGCCGCGGTCCTGCACCACGGCGCGCAGGTTGTCGCCGGGCAGCGAATGCGGGTCGTCGCTGTTGTGGCTGTAGCGGTCGAAGCGCTGGCGCGCCGCATTCCAGCGCAGCAGGCCGGCCGACAAGGTGGTCGCCCACAAGGTGTTATCACTGTCGCGGTAGAAACTGGTGATGCGGCTGTCGGGCGCCGCGACCTGTTCGCGCCGCTCCCACGGCGTGCTGCTGTCCCAGCGCAGCACGCCGCCCTCGGTGCCGATCCACAGCATGCCCTCGCGGTCCAGGTGCAGGGCGCGCACGATATTGGCGCGCGCATTCGGATCGCTGCCCTTGTCGACGCGGCGGTGCTCGAAATCGCTGGCGCCGGGCGGCAGGTAATCCAGCCCGCCGGGCCAGGTGGCGGCCCAGACGCCGCCGCGCCCATCCACCGCCAGCGCGTTCAAGTCGTTGCCGGCCAGGCTGGCGGGGCGCGCCGGGTCGTGCACATGCAGAGTGAATTTGCCGCTGGCCGGCTCGAAGTGCTGCAGGCCGCCCCAGGTGGCCAGCCACATGCCGCTCTTGCCGTCCGACACGATGGCCTTGATGATGCGCCCGTTATTGGGCGCCCGCGGCGGCACAAACGTGGTGAAATCGTTGCTTTCCGGGTTAAAGCGCGCCAACCCGTCCTGGGTGCCGGCCCACAGGCGGCCCTGGCTATCCTCGTACAGGGCCGCCACGCGGTCGTGCGGCAGGCTGCGCGGCTCGCCCGCCTTGCTGCGGTACTTGCTGGCGCGGTAGCCGTCATAGCGGTACAGGCCGTTGGACTGGGTGCCGATCCACATGAAGCCGCGCCGGTCTTGCAGCAGCGTCAACATGGACGGTTCTTCATTGCCGAGCGGGCCGAGCTTGCGGAAGCGCAGGGAAGGGGCGCCCGCCTCGCTGGCGGCCGGGGCTGCGGCGCACGCCGTCCAGCTGGCCACGAGCAGGAGCAGCGCGGAAAAAATGCGGCCTAAGTGCCGGCCGCGGGCGTGGATAGCATTCATTTAGTGACATTATAGCTTCCAGCTCGGCAATAATTTATCCTCGCTAAGGCCCATTCCAAGCGCTTTGCAGCCGATATCGGGTATCATGCGGGGTTGGCCGCTGTTAATTAAAGAATTGTATGTCTGACATTGAGAACACTCCTGAGCAAGTACGTTTCGCCGATTTCGGCCTGGCGCCGGAAATCCAGCGCGCCCTGACCGAGCAGGGTTATGTGCACCCGACGCCGATCCAGGCGAAAGCGATCCCCATCCTGCTGCAGGGCCGCGACGTGATGGGCGCCGCCCAGACCGGCACCGGCAAGACAGCCAGTTTCTCGCTGCCGATCATCCAGCTGCTGCTGGCGCACGCGAACACGTCGATGAGCCCGGCGCGCCACCCGGTGCGCGCCCTGGTGCTGGCGCCGACCCGCGAGCTGGCGGTGCAGGTGGCGGAAAACGTGGCGGCCTACTGCAAGCACACCCCGCTGCGCTCCACCGTCGTGTTCGGCG
Source organism: Pseudoduganella sp. (assembly GCF_041914865.1). Lineage (NCBI taxonomy): Bacteria > Pseudomonadati > Pseudomonadota > Betaproteobacteria > Burkholderiales > Oxalobacteraceae > Pseudoduganella > Pseudoduganella sp. Next base: position 34,753 of record NZ_JAYSCO010000024.1, read on the forward strand.
GCATGGACATGAAGCCGCAGACGGAAAAGCTGCGCAGTGGCGTGGAAATCGTGATTGCCACCCCGGGCCGCCTGCTGGACCACGTCGAGCAAAAGAATATTTCGCTGGGCCAGGTGCAGATGCTGGTGATGGACGAAGCCGACCGCATGCTGGACATGGGCTTCCTGCCCGACCTGCAGCGCATCATCAACCTGCTGCCGAAGAAGCGCCAGAACCTGATGTTCTCGGCCACCTTCTCGCCCGAGATCAAGAAGCTGGCCTCCAGCTTCCTGACCGACCCGATCTCGATCGAAGTCGCACGCTCCAACGCCACCGCCGACAAGGTGACCCAGGTGGTGTACAAGGTCAACGAAGACCACAAGCGCGACGCCGTCGCCCACATCCTGCGCCAGCGCGACCTGAAGCAGGTGATTGTGTTCTCCAACACCAAGATCGGCGCCTCGCGCCTGGCGCGCGGCCTGGTTACGGAAGGCATGAAAGCCGCCGCCATCCACGGCGACAAGACCCAGCAGGAACGCATGCAGGCGCTGGACGCGTTCAAGAAAGGCGAGATTGAAGTCCTGGTCGCGACCGACGTCGCCGCGCGCGGCCTCGACATTTCCGACCTGCCGGCCGTGATCAACTTCGACCTGCCGTACAACGCCGAAGACTACGTGCACCGCATTGGCCGCACCGGCCGCGCCGGCGCCTCGGGCGACGCCATCTCGATCTACTCCGACAAAGACGAACGCCTGCTGGCCGACATTGAAAAGCTGATCAAGCAGACCGTACCGCGCGGCACGCTGGAAGGGTTCGTCCCGGGCGGCTTCCGCAGCGACGAACGGCACGGCGAGCGGCGCCGCGACCGCACCTCCGCCGACCGCCCATCGTACGAGCGCAGCAGCGCCCGCGCCCCAAGCGGCATGGCCCCGCGCCGCGAGAAAGTCGACCCATGGTTCCTCAAGCCATACGAACCGACCCGCAGCAACGCCGCCCCGGCCGCCGCCGCCCCGGCCGCCCCGGCCAAGCCCAAGCAGAAGATCGCCGCCCTGCTGGGCGGCCTGCCGAAGGGCTAAGCCCCCGGTCCCCCACCAAAGCCCGCCCGCCAGCGGGCTTTTTCTTTTTCCCTTCGCCAAAACCCGCTGCCCAAAACCGGTGCCAGGTCTGTCATTCGGACACGCACGCGCAAAGTTTGATATTCCTCAATACCTGAAAATCGTGCTTTTCCCGTATTGAGGAAGATCAAAGAAGTGGTTCGGCTGTCCGAATGACAGACCTGGCACCGGTTTTCTTCTCCCAAACCGGTGCCAGGTCTGTCATTCGGACACGCACGCGCAAAGTTTGATATTCCTCAATACCTGAAAATCGTGCTTTTCCCGTATTGAGGAAGATCAAAGAAGTGGTTCGGCTGTCCGAATGACAGACCTGGCACCGGTTTTTGGCACCGGTTTTTCTCGTGAGTATTCGTGAGCTTTTAATTTCTGAACTATGTTATCGTTGTCCGATGACTTGCACAGTATGTAACTCGCCAATGAGCGCTGGGCTGTCGGCCTGGCATATGACCTGCCGCAGCTGCGCCTATGAGAGCGCGGTCTTGAGCGCGGCTATTAACCATGCCGAAACCCAGGCAATGATCGATGAGGATGCGCGCGAGATCGCTTTGCGCACCTTGCGTCAGCAGAACTTCCGCCGCGTCGTCGCCCTGGCGTGCCAGCATGCCTCGCCTTCGGCCCGCACCTTGCTCGATGTCGGCAGCGCCCATGGCTGGTTCCTGGATGTGGCGGCCGAGCACTTCGAGGCGCATGGGGTGGAGCCGGACGAGGCCGTGGCCCGGCGCAGCGTGGCGCGCGGCCATCAGCCGCGGGTCGGCTTCTTCCCGCAAGTGCTGCAGCCCGGCGAGTGCTTCGATGTGATCGTCTTTAACGATGTCATCGAGCATATTCCCAATATCCGTGCGGCCCTGCGCGATTGCCATGCGCGCTTGCCTTCCGGCGGTATCCTGGTGCTGAACCTGCCCAGCAGCCGTGGCCTGTTCTACCGTTTGTCGAAGCTGATGGCGCGCCTTGGCCTGCGCGGCTTGTTCGATCGTCTGTGGCAGGTGGGCCTGCCGTCGCCCCATGTGCATTATTTCGCGCCCGATAACCTGGCGCGGCTGGTGCAGAGCGAGGGCTTCGAGTTGCGCCATAGCGATGAGCTGGCGGTGGCGACATCGGAGGGCCTGTGGCAGCGCCTGAACATGGTGGGACAGGTCCATCCGCTCAAGGCTGCCTTGCAGTATGTGGTGGTGCGGGCCGTCGTCATGCCGCTGGCGAAGCTGTTCCCTAGCGATATCATGGTCTGCATCTTTGCCAAGCGCTGACAAGCTGTTACTGTTTTTGAAAAGATTTCAAGGTAGAATCCGGCACACTTATTCCTTCATAGAATGTGCCCGTGCTACAGCTTGCCGACCTTAATATTGCGATCCTGCTTCCTTGCTATAACGAAGAACTGACCGTCGCTAACATCATCCGCGATTTCAACGCTTGCCTGCCTCAGGCGAAAGTCTATGTCTTCGACAATAATTCGAAGGACCGTACGGTCGAGGTGGCGCTGCAGGCTGGCGCTATCGTGCGCCGCGTGGCCCAGCAGGGCAAGGGCAATGTGATCCGGCGCATGTTTGCCGATGTCGATGCCGACATCTATATCATGGTCGATGGCGATGATACCTACGATGCCAGCGTGGCGCCGCAACTGGCGGCCAAGCTGCTGGATGAGGGCCTGGATATGGTGGTCGGTACGCGCGTGACCGAGGAGCGCGAGGCGTACCGCTTCGGCCACCGTTTCGGCAACCGTTTGCTGACCGGCTGCGTGGCGACCGTGTTCGGCAATACCTTTACCGATATGCTGTCCGGCTATCGCGTTTTCTCGCGCCGTTATGCCAAGTCTTTCGCGGCCCATGCGGCGGGCTTTGAGACCGAGACCGAGCTGACCGTGCATGCGCTGGAGCTGCGCATGCCGGTGGCGGAGGTGCCGACTGTCTACAAGTCGCGTCCGGAGGGTTCCTTCAGCAAGCTGAATACTTATCGGGATGGTATCCGCATCCTGTGGATGATCATCAAACTGTACAAGAACGAGCGTCCGCTGCAGTTCTTTGGCGCCGCTGCGCTGGCGAGCCTGCTGGCGGCTTTGCTGCTGGCGCTGCCGTTGCTGTCGACTTTCCTGGAAACGGGGCTGGTGCCGCGCCTGCCGACCGCTGTGCTGTGCACGGGCCTGGTGCTGCTGGGTGTTGTGCTGCTGTCCTGCGGCTTGATCCTGGATACCGTGACCAAGGGCCGGATCGAGGCGAAGCGCTTTGCCTACCTGGCCGTGCCCGGCCCGCGCCGCTAAGCCATGCGGGCCTTGCGCGAGATCGATGCCGCCGGCTGGCGCCGGGCGCTGTTGCTGGGCGTGCTGCTGGCGGGCCTGTATTCGATGGTGCTGGGGCAGGATGCAAACTGGGATTTGCGCAACTACCACCTGTATGGCCCGTACTCGCTGTTGAACGGTAAGGTCGGCGTCGACCTGGCGCCGGGCCAGTGGCAGGGCTATTTCAACCCGACCCTGGATTTGCTGTATTACGGCCTGGTGATGCACTTGCCGGCACCGCTGACCAGCTTGCTGATGGGCTTGCTGCACGGCGTGAACTTCGTCCTGCTGGCGCTGCTGGGCGTGGCGCTGCTGCCGCGCCGCGATGGCCAGCCGGCGCGCGGCCTGGCGCTGCTGCTGGCGGCCTTGGGTTGCCTGGGGCCGGCTTTCCTGAGCCAGCTGGGCAACACCATGGGCGACAATGCTACTGCCTTGTGCGTGCTGGGTGGCTTGCTGGTGGCGGTGCGCGGGGCGCGTGCGACCACGGATGGGGCGGCCTGGCAGGTGCCGTCCACGCGCCATGTGCTGGGCGCGGGGCTGTTGCTGGGCATCGGCGCGGGCCTGAAGCTGACCAACGCGACCTATGCGCTGGCGCTGTGCCTGGCGTTGCTGGTGCTGCCGGGACGTCCGTGGCTGCGCGTGCGCGCGGCCTGGCTGTATGGCTGGGCGGTGCTGGGCGGGATGGCGCTGGCGGCCGGCCATTGGTATTGGCGCATGTGGCAGACGTTCGGCAATCCGCTGTTCCCGCAATTTAACAACCTGTTCGGCAGTCCGCTGGCGGCGCCGGTCGGCATCGGTGACACGGCCTGGCTGCCCAAGTCCTTGCTGGAGCGGGTGCTGTGGCCTTTCATTTGCCTGCTGGACCCGCGCCGTATCAGCGAGCTGCCGTTCCGCCACCTGCTGTGGCCGCTGTTGTATGTGCTGGGCATCGTGCTGCTGGTGCTGGCGCTGCGGGCTGTGTGGCGGCGCCGGCCGGGGCCGCTGGCGGGCCAGGGCGGGACGGCTTTTGTGCTGGCCTTTTCCGGCATCGCCTACCTGTTGTGGCTGAACCTGTTCAGCATTTACCGTTACCTGGTGCCGCAGGAATTGCTGGCGCCGCTGCTCTGCTGGCTGGCGCTGACGGCCTTGCTGCCGGGCGAGCGCGGCCGGCGCCTGGCGCTGGCCTGCGTGCTGCTGGGCGGCTTGTCGCTGCTTTCGCGCGGCCAATGGGGCCATGCCGGGCGGCCGTGGGAGCCGTTCCATGTCGAGCAGCCGAAGCTGCAGGCGCCGGCGGCGACGGCGGTGGTGACGCTGGCGGCCGATCCGCCGCTGGGCTGGCTGGTGCCGTTCTATCCGAAGGAGGTGGTGTTCATATCGCTCAGCGCCGGTTTCCCGGAGTCGCCGGGCTATGTGGCGCGCGCTAAACAGGTGCTCCAGCAGCGGCCGCAGCGCTATGTGATCATGGGCCCAGGTCCGATGCCGACGCTGGAACTCGCCCAGCCGCAGTTGCTGCGCTATGGCTTGCAGGCGTCGCCGCACACCTGCCGCCAGTACGGTGCGCATATCGGCAACGTGCGCACGCCTTATACGATGTGCGAGCTGGTGATTATTGAATAGATTTCCTTGCTGCCCGGGCGGTTAAGATTCCCGCGTTTTTGTTCCATATTTTTTGAAGAGACCACCATGGATGCACGCGAAGTAGATGTACGTATCGGCAGCAAGCAGTGCAAGATCAGCTCGGACGACGATTACCTGGAGCATATCCGCGGCGAGTTCGAGCCGGCCATGGTGCGGCTGTTCCAGTGCTTTGCGCAGGATAGCAAGGTGGCTTTCGATATCGGTGCCAATATCGGCTGCACGGCGGTGCTGTTCAGCGATTGCTTCCGCCAGGTGCATGCTTTCGAACCGTCGCCCAGCACCTTTGCTTACCTGCAGCGTAATGTGGGGCGCAATGCCGGCGCCAATGTGGCTTTGCATAACCTGGGCCTGGGGGCGGAGGCGGGCAGCAGCACCATCACTTTCGCGCCGAACAACCGTTCCGGCGCCTTCGTTTCAGACCGTGAGAAGGCTAACTCGGACCACCGCAGCGAGCAGATCGAGATCAGTACCCTGGACCGGATGGCGGCGTCGCTTGAATTGCAGGCGCTGGATTTCATCAAGATCGATGTGGAGGGCTTCGAGGGCCATGTGCTGCGCGGCGGCCAGCAGACCTTGCAGCGTTTCCGGCCGGTGGTGGTGCTGGAGTTGAACCACTGGTGCCTGAATGCGTTCCAGCGCACTTCGGTGCCGGAGTTCTTCGACCAGCTGCGCGCTACCTTCCCGCTGCTGTATGCGGTGGAGGGCAATGAGTACCTCGACCTGCATTCCTCCGGCGAGAGCTATGCGGTCATGTACCACCACATCCTGGGCCTGCGTTTCCTGAATATCGTGTGCGCCTTCGACGAGGCGCAGCTGGAGCATTTCCGTGCGCGCTACAGCCACGGTTACGGCGGCCCGGCGGACAGCGGTAGCGGTGCGCGCCGTTTCGTGCGGCGCGCGATCCGGGGTGTGAAAGGCCTGGTCGGCCGCGCCTGAGCGCTGCCTCAGGCGGGGGCGATGGCCCGCAGCAGCGGGATCTTGCGCACGATGGCGATCAGGGCGGCGGACAGGGCGAGAGCGGCCAGCGTCAGCAGCGGAATCGCCAGCCACGGGTTGGTGAAGTTGAAGTCGATCTCGTAGCGGTCCAGCACGTACAGCACCCAGACATGCGCCAGGTAGATGCCGAAGCTCACGGGGCTGAAGCGGTCCAGCACGCGCCCGGCCCAGGCGCGGCCGGCCAGGCATTTGCCGTGCAGTTCGCGCAGCGCGATGAAGGCGGCGCAGGCGCCCAGCGCGACAAACGGTGAGGAGTACACGTAAAACAGCTCGTGCGGCTGGCCCACGCGCAGCGAGTGCTGCCAGGTGAGGAAGGCGGTGGCTGCGGTGCTGCCGGCCCACACGGCGCAGGCCCATGGCAGCGGCGAGCGGGCGAAACTGACCTTGCGGTACAGCGTGGCGCCCAGCACCATGTAGCCGGCGTACAGCGGCAGGAAGCCCCAGTTGATGCCGAGGTATTCGCGCTGCGTCAGGCCGAACACGGTCGGCACGATGGTGGCGCCGATGAACCAGGCGCCCAGCACGAAGAGCAGAGTCGGCAGGCGGTTGGCCTGGAAGAAGCCGGCCATCACCGGCAGGAACAGGTAGGCGCCGATCAGGGTGTACAGGTACCACAGGTGGCCGACCACCGGCGCCTGCAGGATGCGCGGCAGCCAGTCGATGAGCGGCAGGTGGACGAACTGCGGCTCGCCGATGGAGACGAACCAGCACAGGTAGAGTACCGACCAGGCCAGCAGCGGCACGGCGACGCGCCAGGTGCGCGACAGGATGCTGCGCACGGTGACTTCCTTCTGCAGCACCAGGGCGCCGGTGACCATGAAGAACAGCGGCACCGAAATGCGCGAGACGCTCTCCCAGGCGTTCACGCCCCACCAGTGGGGCTGGCCGATGCTGCCGAAGCCTTTGGTCGAGGCGTGGATGCAGATGACCATGAAGGTGGCCACCAGGCGGATGAAGTCCAGCGAGTAGTCGCGATCAGTTTTTTGCACGGCGGAAGGTCACGGTTTTATGCAGGAAGAAGCTGAGCACCGGGCCGGCGGCGATCACCATGGCGATGCCGGCCAGGTAGTGCCAGCGCATGGCTTCGGCCAGGCTGGAGAGGCCGATGGTCAGGCCCAGGCTGACCAGCGACACCGCCAGGAATTTGCGGTAGCGTTGCCAGCTCGGGCTTTGCTTGAAGGTCAGCCTGCTGTTGGCGAAATACGAGAACAGGTTGGCGAGGAAGAAGCCGGCCACGTGCGCCGGCACCGGCGTCGCCAGCGCAGCTTCCACCAGCAGCACCACGGTGCCGGAGTGCAGCACAGTGGCGAAGCCGCCGACGAAGATGAAGGCGAATACCTGGCGGTAGCGCGCGGCGAGTTCGCGCACGCGCGCTTTAAGCTGCGGCATCGTGCTGGTCCCGTCGCGGATGTTCTTCGCGCACCAGGTAGACCGGCCGGCGTTTCACTTCACTGTAAATGCGTCCCACGTATTCGCCCAGCACGCCGATGCCGACCAGCTGCACGCCGCCCAGGAACAGGCCGGCCACCATCAGCGAGGCGTAGCCCGGTACGTCGATGCCCCACACCAGCGTCTTGATGACGACGGCGGCGGCATACAGCATGGCCAGGCCGGAGGCGGCGGCGCCGATATAGGTCCAGATGCGCAGCGGCGCGGTGCTGAAGCTGGTGATGCCTTCCAGCGCGAAGTTCCACAGCTTCCACATATTGAAGCTGGTGGTGCCGGAGTGGCGCACTTCCACGTCGTACGGCACGGTCACGGTGCGGAAACCGACCCAGGCGAACAGGCCTTTCATGAAGCGGCGGTTTTCCGGCAGCTGGCGCAGGGCCTGCACCACGGCGCGGTCCATCAGGCGGAAGTCGCCCACGTCCGGCGGAATGTCGATGTCGGAAATCTTGTTGTGGATGCGGTAGAAGAAGTTGGCCGACAGCTTTTGCATCTGGCCGTCGGTCACGCGGTCGTTGCGGCGCGCCAGCACCACTTCGGCGCCTTTGTTCCATTGCTCCAGCATCTCGGCGATCAGTTCCGGCGGGTGCTGCAGGTCGGAGTCGATCGGCACCACGGCGTCGCCGTTGGCGCGGTCCAGGCCGGCGGTCAGCGCGGCTTCCTTGCCGAAGTTGCGCGACAGGTCGACCACGTGCACGAAGTCGTAGCGGCGGTGCGCCGCTTCCAGTTCGCGCAGGGTGTTGTCGCGGCTGCCGTCGTTGACGGCGATCACTTCAAAGCGGTACTGCGGCAGCGTGGCGATCACGCCCGCCACGCGTTCGAAGAAGGCGGCGGCGCCGCGTTCTTCGTTGTAGAAGGGGGCGACCAGGGAAATCAGTTTGCTCATGGCTTGTTCTCCTTGGGCTTGCAGACCCAGGCAAAATCGACGGCGCCGCATTGCACGGGCAGGGCGCCGAACAGCTGCTCAACGGCGGCCAGGTCGGGGAAATCGGCCTGCGCGAAGACGTAGGCGGCGTGCGCCGCCGGGCCTTGCCTGCTGGCGGCGCGCGCGGCAATGTCCTGTGCGTAGTTGTCGCACGGGCGCTGGGTGCGCGCCATATAGCCGGTGCTGATGGCCAGCTTGCGTTCCGAGGCATAGTACATCAGGGGCAGCAGGGTCTTGTGCGGCTGCACCGTGCCGCAGCGGAACGGCGGGTACACGTTCAGCGCCTGCACGTCGGGGCCGAGGGCGCGGTCCCAGGCGGCGTAGCTGATCGGCGCCGGCGAGGACTGGTTCGATTTCACGCGCAGCAGCTCGTGCGCCGGGCCCAGGTCCCATGCTTGCAGGGCCAGCACGGCGCCGATGACGGCCGGGCGCCAGGCGGCCGGTGCGCGGCGGTGCAGGCCGATGACGGCGAAGATCACCATCGCGTAGCCGACCGTCCAGAAGAAGCGGCCGGAGGCGCGCAGCTGGCTGGTGATCGGCAGCATCCATTCGCGCACGTGCCAGGTGAACAGTTCCTGCTTGCCCAGGAAGGCCTGGTTCGACAGCGCGTAGAGCCAGGATAGCAGCAGCACCAGGGCCAGCGGCCAGTGGCGCAGCAGGAAAGTCTTGTCGCGCGCCAGGCGCCAGGCCAGCAGCAGCGGGAAGGCCAGCAGCACGGCCAGGCCCAGGTAGTTGTAGCCTTCGCCCTGGCCGTCGGTGGCGACCGCCGCCGCGAAGGGCAGCAGCTGGCCGCCGGCCAGCGGCGCCAGCACATTCATGGAGTAGAAGCCGAAGCCCCATTCGCGGCCCACGCCGCCGGCCGCCAGCGGCAGCATGGTGGCGAACAGGCTGGTGCCCAGCACCAGGAAGGGCAGCACCAGGTTGCGCAGCGTGCGCTGCCAGCGCTCCTGCCACGCAAAGCGCAGCCAGTCGGCGCCGAACACCAGGCACACCATCACCACCAGGTAGATATTGGTGTAGAAGGCGACCGGCACCAGGGCGGTCCAGCCCAGCCAGGAGAAGGTGTGGCGGCGCGAGCTGCGCAGGTAGAGGGCGAAGGAGAACACCAGCAGCCATTGCGACATCAGGCTGACGTGGCTGACGCGGAAGCCGAACGCGGGGAAGCTGGCCAGCAGCAGCGTCATGGCGCCCAGCGTGGCCCAGGAGCGCAGGCCGGCTTCGCGGCAGATCCACCAGGCGCCGGCGCCTTGCAGCAGGTAGCACAGGGCGATCCACAGGCCGAACGGGTTCCAGAAGGCGGCGTCGGCGCCGCCCACCAGGGCTTTCAGCACCAGCGCGTAGAGCGGGATGGCGTCGACGAAGGTGGTCAGCGTGCCTTCCGGCGCGTTCAGCGATTCGATGCGAAACAGCGGCCAGTGCCAGGCTTCGCGCGCGTAGGCGTTGTAGCCGGCGATGTACTGGGTGATGTCGGTGTCAAGCTGGCCCCAGTAGGGCGAGGTGCCCAGCAGGAAGCCGGGCGGATAGATCCAGCAGGCGTACAGCAGCGCGAGCGCGGCCGCTGCGAGCAGGCCGGCCATGCCGTCCGCCTGCAGCCAGGCGGGGCCCACGCCGGCGCGCGTGAACAGCGGGCGGCCGTGGGGGCGGATGCGTTGGCTCAGCATGCGGCGCCTTTCCGCTGTTCGATCAGCGTCAGCAGCTGTTCGGCGTTCTCGCGCCAGGTGCGCCACGGCATGCCGGCCGGGTCGGGGTGGCGGCCTTCGGCATGCTGCGCCAGCCAGGTGCGCACGGCCTGCGCCAGGTCCTCACCCTGCATGCCGCTGAAATAGGCGGCGCGCGCGCCGGCCACTTCGCGGAACACCGGGATGTCGCGCACCAGCAGCGGCAAGCCGTAGCGCGCGGCCTCGATCAGCGGCAGGCCGAAGCCTTCGCCTTCGCTCGGCGCCAGCAGGCAGGCGCTGGCCAGGTAGATCTGCTGCAAGGTGGCGTCGTCGATGCCGGTCAGCCACAGCAGGCGGCCGCCGCGTTCCGGGTGGTTGCCCAGGCGCTGCATGATGCGCGGGATGGTGCGGCGTTCATGTTCGGGCAGCGGCTTCCAGCCTTCGTTGCCGACGATGACCAGCTGCGCGTCCACGCCCGCGGCCCACAGCTGCTCGAAGGCGTCGAGCGCCTGCAGGTGGCCCTTGCGCGGCTCGATCGTGCCGACCATGAGGAAGCTGGGGCGCGCCGCGATCTGTTGCAGCAGCTCGCTGTCCTGCTGCGCCTCCGGCACGGTGCCGACGATGTCGGCGCCGTGGTGCAGCACGTCCAGGCGCAGGCCCGGGCGGCGCGGCACTTCCTGTTCGGTGAGCCAGGTGTCCAGTTCATCGGCCACCGCCTGCGAAATGCTGATCATGCTGTCCGCCTCGGCCGCCATGCAGCGCAGCCAGGCGGCATGCCGCAGGTCGGTGTGGAAGGGGAAGAATTCCGGGCGCAGCACCGGCAGCAGGTCGTGCACCAGGAAGTGGATCGACACGCCGCGCGCGCGCCACGCGGCGAAGATGCCGGCACTGGCGGCCGCCATCACCGGCACCGGCGTGTGGTCGGCGCTGTAGAAGGCGTCGCCGGCCTGCAGGTCCAGCGGCGGGTCCTCGCCCTGCAGCACGTGGTCGATGCCGAGCAGGCCGGTCACGTAGCGGCGCGCATAGCGGTAGTGCGGCGTGCCGCCTTCCTCGCTGAAGTAGACCGGCTCCACGCGCCAGCCGCGCGTCTGCGGCAGCTGCATCAGTTCCAGCAGCTGGTGGCGCACCACGCGCTCGATGCCGGTGCGCAGGTCGTGGCGCGCGATATTGCTCACGTCCACCAGCAACTGGCGCTGCTGCAGCGGGTCGGGCGCGCGCGCGGCGCAGCGCGCCAGGGTTTCCAGCGTGGCCTCGTCGGCCGCCAGGCCCGGCACCGAAAGCAGCGCCTGCAGCAGCGCGCGCCGGCCAGCGGGGCGGCGCTCCAGGTCGCGCGCCAGCGCCTGCTGGTACAGCCAGCCGCAACGCTCAGGGCTGTTGCGCGTGCCCATCAGGGCGAAGCCGGCGGCGGCCAGCGCGGCGCGCCGCTCCGGCTGGTGGCGCAGGGTGTCCAGCGCTTCCACCAGCTGTTCCTGGCTGAAGCTGTCGGGCAGCATCCACAGCGCGTCGTGCGGGAATTCGGCCATGGAGCCGTTGGCGTTGATGACGGTGGGCAGGCGGTAGATCAGGCAGTCCAGCACCGTGCCCGAGGTTTCGCCGCGCGAATCGGCGCGCAGCTGGATGCCGACGTCGGCCGCCTGCAGGTAGTTCAGGTAGTCCTCGTCCGAGGTCCAGCCGGTGATCTTGATGCGGTCGCTGCCTGAACCCTTGATGATGGACGACAGTTCCATGCCGTAGTCGCCGCCATGGTTCTCGCCCACGAACACCAGGTGGCACTGGCGGTCGGCGTGCAGCGAGGAGGCCAGCCAGGCCTTCAGCAGTTCGTGGCAGCGCTTGGTCGGCGCCACGAAGCCGAAGTTGGCCACCACAAAATCGTCCGGCCCGATGCCGAGCGCCTGGCGCGCCGCGGCGCGGTCGTGCACGGCCGGCACCGCGCGCGGCAGCTGGGCGTAGCTCCAGTCGCGCCCCGCGTCGGGGCCGTACCAGCGCTGCGCCAGGGTGCGCGCGAAATCGCTGTGCACGATCACGTGCGCGGCGTCGCGCAGCACTTCCAGGTTGGACGGGTACTCGCGGCGGCCGAATTCGTGGCCGTCCGGGCCCACGCTGTCGCGCACCGCCACATAGCCGTGCGACTGCAGCAGGGCGCGCGTCCACACGTCCGGCGAGCGGCCGGTCATCTGCTCGAACGACAGCATGCCGCTCAGGAAAAAGTCGTGCAGCACCACCACGCCCGGATGCTCGCGCAGCAGGTCGAGCATGAAGCTGTGGAAGGGGCTATTGCCCATCTGGTAGACGATGTGGTCGAGCTGGTCGGCGTTGGCGCGCAGCCAGCCGGCGTCGCGCACCGGCAGGTGCTGCAGTTCCGGCGGCAGGCTCACCTCCGGCTGCTGCACCACGATCTCGACATCGAACCAGGGCAGCAGGGTTGGCAGCAGGCGGGTCGAATAGTCGGCCACGCCGGTGCGCTCCGGCAGCATGGGCGAGACGAAGGCGATGCGGCGCTTGCGCGTGCCGGCCGGGATCGCACCGGCGGCGCGCAGCGCGGCGTCGCGTTCCTGCCGCTGCGCCTGGGCGCGCGCATGGTGCGCCTCCAGCGCGGCGATGGCCTTGCGCGCCGAATGGTCCCAGCTGAATTTCTCGCGCTGCAGCTTGCCGTGCGCGCGCAGGCGCTGCTGCAGTTCCGGGCTTTCCAGCACTTCGGCGATCTTGGCCGCGATGGCGGCCGGCTGCAGCGGGTCGAACAGGGCGTCCGGCGTGCCGATCACTTCCGGCACGCTGGTGGCGTCGGAGCCGATCACCACCGCGCCGCAGGCCATGGCCTCCAGCGCCGGCAGGCCGAAGCCTTCGTGCTTGGACGGGAATACGAACAGGGCGGCGCTGCGGTACAGGGTGACCAGCTCGTCGTCGCTGATGTAGCCGGTGAAGATCACCTCGTCGGCGCCCAGGCCGCGCGCACGCGCGTGGTCTTCCATCTTGCCGCGTTCATGGTCCGAGATCTTGCTGGCCACCAGCAGCTGGTGGCGCGCGCGCAGCGCCGGCGGCAGCAGGCTGAAGGCGGTGATCAGGCCGTCGATGTTCTTGCGCGCGTCAAAGCCGCCCGGCGCGTACATCACCAGCTCGCGCACGATGCCGAAACGCTGGCGCAGCGCGGCCAGCTGCGCGGCATCCGGCTCGCCCGGCTGGAAGGTGTCGTCCACGGCGGTGGAAATCGCCACCACCTTGTCCGCCTCCAGCTGCAGCGCGTCGATCGCTTCCTGGCGCGAATAGTCGGAAATGGCCAGCAGCAGGCCGGCCCGGCGCAGCGAGGCGATCTTGCGCTCGTAGTAGGCGCGCTGGGTCGGCTGGCCCAGGTAGGCGGCCGGGTTGAGGAAGGGGATCAGGTCGTACAGCACCACGGCGGTGTGGGCGGCGCCGGCCAGGGTGCCGACCGACACCACGGAATCGTCCACATAGCCCTCGAACAGGCTGGTCACCAGCACGGCGTCGGGCTGCAGCTGCTCGATGAAATGCTCGCGCAGCAGCTCGCCGGCGCGCGCGCGCGGGCTGTTCTCTTCCAGCTTTTCGGCGCAAGGGTGCGGAATGTCGAACACGCGCATGCGCTCGGGCGGCACCAGGCCGGCGAACTGGGCGCGCAGGTCCTCGATGGCGGCCGGCAGGGCGCCGTTCATCACCAGCCAGATTTCATGCTGGCCGGCGTTGCGCGCCACGCCCAGCGCCAGCGCCAGGGAGTAGCGGCCAATGCCGCGGAAGCGGCTTTCCGATTGGGTACCTTGCAGGTCAATTACGATGCGCATCTTGTTTCCTTGCTTGTAGCGCTTGCATCTCGCGCAGCACGCGGGCCGCGCGCGGCGACAGGCCGGAGCCGCCTTCGGCCAGCAGCGGCTGGGCTGGCGCCGCGTCGTGCGAGAGCATGAGGTTGTACAGGCGCTGGCGCAGGCCCGGGGTAAAGCGCAGCAGGTACAGCGCCATGTACTTCAGGCGGCGGTTGCCCAGCACGAAACCGCCGGTGCGGTGCAGCGCCTTGCGCGCGCGGTTCTTCAGCGCCTGCAGCAGGCGGCCTTCGCGCCGCGCCGCGTTCAGGCGGCGCACGATGCCGCCCACGTAGCGCCAGGGTTTGGTGATGCGCCAGGAGCTGCTGTTCATCATGGCGATGACCTGCTGCGCATACATGTCGGCGCGCTGCTCGGCGGCGATGATGCGCTGCTCCAGCAGGCCGGCGCGGTGTTCGTTGGCGCCGAAACGCTGCTCATGCTGGTCGGCGCGCTGCAGCAGGTGCGCCAGCTGGCCGGCGGCCTGCGCGTTTTCGCGCCCCAGGCGCGCCAGGTTGTTGTGGATTTCGCCGTGGCGCTGCGCGCCCTGTTCCTCGTAGCGGTGCGCCAGCAGGCCGAGCGCAATGCCGTATTGCTTGCCGAAGGCGGCGTCGAAGGCGGCCAGGGTGTCTTCGGCGGCCGGCTTTTGCGCCACCACGGCGTAGTCCGGGCTCACGCCTTCCAGCACGGTGATCAGGCCCAGGCGCGCGTCTGTGTGCAGGCGCGGGTCTTCCTGCAGCCGCACCACCTTGTTGCGCAGGAAGCCGGCATGCTCGGTCGCGAACGACAGCAGGTTGGGCGGCAGCGGATGCAGGTGGGTCGGGTCCATGTAGAAGCTGGTGGCGCCGACGGTCAGGTTTTCCGGGTTCGGCGTTTCCAGGATCAGCAGGCCGCCCGGCTGCAGCGCGCGCAGCGCGGCCGCGATCATCTCGCGCACCAGCTCGAACGGCAGGTGCTCCACCAGGTGGAAGGACGACACCAGCGCCAGGCTGCCCGCCGGCACGGCTTGCAGCGCGCTGACCGCGTCTTTCAGCTCCACGTCCAGCCCGCGCTCATGGCAGGCGGCCAGCATGCCTTCGTCCAGGTCGATGCCCTTGGCGGCAAAGCCTTGTTCGCCCAGCAGCTCCAGCCACTCGCCGCGGCCGCAGCCCAGGTCGAGCGCGCGGGCGCCGGCGCCGGACTGCGCCAGCAGCGCTTGCAGGAAAGGCGTGTAAGCGCGCAGGCGCTCTTTGATGGTCTCGCGCGAGCCGCGGTAGCGGTCCTCGAAGGCGCGGTAGAAGGGTTGGTTCAACGTGAAATCTCCACTTCGGGTTCCAGCCAGCTGGTGCCGATGAACGGGCGGCGGTTCATGTTCATGACGATGAACAGGGACGCCAGGTCGCGCCATTCGAAATTGTCGGCCAGGTGGGTTTCATTGCTGGTCAGCGCGGTCGTGATGGAATAGCTGCCTGCGCCCAGGTTGAGCGCGAAGCGGAACGCGTATTCCAGCTCCTCGCCCGCCTTCAGGTTCTCCAGCGGCCGGTGCATATGGTGGGTGTTGGTGCCGAAGATCTGCTGGCCCAGGCGGTCCTTGATCATGAAGCCTAGCACCAGGCGCGGCACGTCGCGCTTCACGCTCACCTTGACGCGCAGCGTGACCTGCTCGCCCACGTTCAGCACTTCCTTCGCCTCGCCCGCCTCGTTATGCAAGGCGATCTCGCTCACGGTGGCCTCGCCGGTGCCGGAGCTGGTCTGCACGCGCCCGTCGCCGGTCAGCAGCTGGCGCACGGTGGTGCCTTCGCGTTCGGCGATCAGGGCGTTGTAGAAGTCCATGACTTCCTCCGGCGTGCCCTGCTTGGCCAGGCGCCCGCCTTCCAACAGGATGGCGCGGTCGCAGATGGCCTGCATGGCGGCGCGGTCGTGGCTGACGATCAGCAGGGTGGTGCCCTGCTTGCGGTATTCGCGGATACGTTCAAAGCTCTTGTGCTGGAAATAGGCGTCGCCCACGGACAGCGCCTCGTCCACGATCAGCACGTCCGGCCGGCGCACGGTGGCCACGCTGAAGGCCAGGCGCATCTGCATGCCGGAGGAATACACGCGCACCGGCTGGTCGATGTAGTCGCCGATTTCGGCGAAGGCCTCGATCTGCGGCATGAAGGCGGTGATTTCGTCCGCCGTCAGTCCCAGCAGCTGGCCCGCCATGTACACGTTCTGGCGCCCGCTGAAATCGGGATGGAAGCCCATGCCCAGTTCCAGCAGGGCGGCCACGCTGCCGCTGATCGACACACTGCCGGTGGTCGGCTGCGCGGTGCCGGTGATCATTTTGAGCAGGGTGCTCTTGCCGGCGCCGTTGATGCCGATGATGCCGACCGCCTCGCCCGGCGCCAGCTGGAAGTTAATGTCCTGCAGCACCCACTTGACGCTGTGGCGCTGGCGTTTGCCCGGCAGCACCCACTCGGCCAGCCGGTCCCATTGCGTAGGGTAGGTCTTGTACGCCTTGCCCAGGTTTTTGACGACGATGCTGCCCATTACAATTCATCCACCATTTCACCCGCACGCTTGCGGAACAGTTGCAGGCCGATCGCGCACAGCGCCAGCGACAGCACGGCCACCGGCAGCAGCGAGCGCCAGTCGGGCATGCTGTGCGCGACGAAGATGCCCTGGTAGGCCGCGACCACGGACGCCATGGGATTCCACACCAGCCAGCCGCGCACGCCGTCCGGCAGGGTGCTGACGGGGTAGACGATGGGCGTGAACCAGAACCAGAATTGCAGCGCCATGGTGAAGAACTGGCCGACGTCGCGGAAGAAGACATTCAGCACGCCCAGGATCATGCCCAGGCCGACCGAGAACAGCACCTGCAGCGCGAGCACCGGAATCATGGCGAGGAAGATCCAGCCGGGGAAGGTGCCGGAGATCAGCAGGAAAATGACGAACAGGCTGAAGATGATGCCGAAGTTGACCAGCGCATTGAGCACCACCACGATCGGCAGGCAGATGCGCGGGAATTGCAGCTTTTTCAGCAGGTTGGCGTTTTCTAAAAATACGGATTGGCAGCGGCCGGTGATTTCGGCGAACAGGCCCCAGGTGAGCACGCCGGCGCACAGGTAGATGCTGTAGGCGAAGGCGCTGTCGATGCCTTTCAGCCGGTTGCCCATTACTTGCGAGAAGATCACCGTGTACACGACGATCATCGCCAATGGATGCAGGATAGCCCAGGCTGCGCCCAGCAGGGAGTTGCGGTACTTGGCCTGGAATTCGCGTTTCACGCTGCCGCTGATGAAGCCGCGATAACGCCAGATCCCGCCCAGCATATTGCGTGAAATCATAGGGGAAGGGGGGCTGAACAAAAGGCTGGCATTATACCACCAGCAACTTTTGCGACTTTCGTTGGATTGTGTCCAAACGTAAGCGTTTAACCCCGGTAGGGCGGGGTCTGACCCAAGGGTCAGACCCCTGTCAGCTCAACCGCCGGTGGCGGGGTCCAAACCACCAGCAGACGAGCAGACAGGGTCTGACCCTTGGGTCAGACCCTGCTTTACCGGGTTTAACAGTGGCAGGGTTGTGCACCTTTGACCTTCTGAAAAGATCAACAGCCCCCAACCTAAACCCCAACCGACGGGCGGGGTCTGACCCAAGGGTCAGACCCCTGTCAGCTCAACTGCCGGTGGCAGGGTTGTGCGCCTTTGACGTTCGAAAAAGATCAACAGCCCCCAACCCAAACCACCAGCAGACGAGCAGACAGGGTTCAAGACTGCACCAGCTTCTGCAGAGCATCCGGCCGCACAATAATCAGCCGATGCTGCCCCTTCTGAATAATCCCCTGCTGGGTCAAAGCCAGCAAAGTCCGGGTAACAGTTTCCCGGCTCGTGTTGATCATATTGGCAATATCCTGATGAGTCGGCAGGTTTTCCACCACCGCCTGCTGCCCATCCCCCTCAGGCTTTTTAAGCAGATCGATAAAGGTATAAATCCGCTTCGCCGTATTGTGAATGGACAGCAGCGCCCGGAACTCCGAATCGCGCTGCACCTTCTCCGCCAGGAATCGCAGCATCCGGTTCGCCACCGAAGGCGAATGCGAAAACAGATGCAACGCCGTCGCGCGCGGCAGCAGCGCCACCAGCACCGGCGTCAGCGCCACCACCGACGCCGAGCGCATCGAACCGTTGATCACCGCGATCTCGCCAAAGAAATCCCCCGGCTGCAGCATGCGCAAGCCGATCGCCCGGCCATCCTCGGTAATATCCACCACCTGCAGCGAGCCGCTCAGCAGGAACAGCAAGCTATCCCCCGGCGCCCCCTTCTGCAGCACGATATCGCGCTTGGCATACTGGCGGATACGGAAGTCCGGCTTGATGCGCAAGATCTCCTCGTCGCTCAGCTCCGACAGCAGCGGAATCTTGCGCAGGTGGATCTGCAGGTTAACCTGTTGCTGTTCCGCAGGCGCAGCAGCCACCTTGGCCGCCTCCGCCGGAGGCACCAGGTCTTCCACTTCCTGCAGTTTTTTCTTGCCTGTTGTCATAGAGTTAAAAACGCACGTATCAGCAGCACCGCGCCCGCCGCGCTGGCAATGCCAGCCGCATTCGCAGCCATATCCTGCCAGCAGAAATTGCGGCCAGGCACCAGCTTTTGCAAGACCTCGATCAGCCACCCCAGGACCAGCAGTCCCAGCAGGCAGAAAGGCCACAGCGCCCAGTCATCCAGCGCCAACGACGCCAGCAGCGTCAGCAACGCGAACGCCAGGAAGTGCAACAGCTTGTCGTGCTTGAGCACCGGCAGCCAACCCGCGGGGGCCAAACAGCCCGCCACAACACCGGCCATTGCCAATGCCAACACCACGACTTCCCAATTCATTACCGTTCGCTCAGAGATTATCCCAGCGCAAGCTCAATTGCAGCGCGCGGCTATTATATTGGAACAGCGAGATGTTCTCCCGATTGTGCACCACCCGGCCTTCCAGGTGCAGGCTCAGGTTGGGCTGGAAGTACCACTGCAGCGCACCGCGCAAGGTGGTGGTGTTCTGGCGCCGCACGATATCGATCAGCTTGGGCGAATACAGGCTGTCGCTGCGCCAGTACTGGTGCGTAAGGTTGGCATCCGCATACAGGCCGCTGCGCAACGCCGTGTACCACTGCGCATTGGCAAACCAGCCATTGCGGTCGCCGCCCGGACGCAAATCCTTGCCGTGGTCGTGCAGGCGGCTCATGGTGAACTGCAAATGATCGCGCTTGCTGCGATAGGTCAGCACCAGGCTGGCCTCCACGGTGTTTGAATCGTAGGTGGGGCGGGTAGGGTAGGCCACATGGCTGACGTTGAGGGCCGCCGCCAGGTCCATATTCCCTGGCAGGCTGATCGGCGGCGAGGCGCGCAGCTGCGCCTGGTGCTGGCGCTGGTACATGCGCCCATCCAGCGTAGCCAGGCCCACCGCCCCGGTGGCGCGCACGCGCCAGCGGCCAAGCGCCATCGAGTGCTCGACCCCGGTCAGCAGCGACGTGCTGTCCTGCTCGCTCAAATGGTCGTGGCGCCGCGCATAAGCCTGCACGATGCCGAGCGTGCCCTTGCTGGTCAGCGGCCGCACATAGGACGCGTTGAGCACCGAGAAACTGTCCGCCTGCGGCAGGAATTCCGGGTCCAGCTCACCGCTGCCCTGGTTGCTGCCGGTGCCGATGGTGAAGTAAGGATTGCTGGTGCCCTGGTTCACGTTGTTGTCGCGCCCGCGCCCCACGCTGACCAGCCAGGTCGCCGGCCGTTCCGCCTTGCGCTCGCAGCCGGAAGCGCGGCCCTGCTGGATCACCTCCATGATGCCGGGCGGCGGGTTGAATCGTTCCTCGATGGTGGCGAACAGCTTCAGCGCCTGGTCCTTGTTGCCAAGGCCGCAATGCGCCAGCGCCAGTTCCAGGAAAGCGCCGGCATGGCGCGGCTCATCGATGATGAAACGCTCCAGCAGCGCCGCCGCATCCTCCAGCCGGTTCTCCGCCACCGCCTGGAGCGCCTGGCGGTACAGGAATTCCTGGCGCACCGGCTCGTAATCGCTGTCGCCCGCCGCATCGGCCAGCACGGCCGCCCCGGCCGCCGCGCTGCCGGACGTGGCGCCCGGCGCCGCCAGCTGCGCAGCCGCCAGCACCGGCGCCCCGGACAGCGCCGTCCACAACAGCCATGGCAATGCGCGACGAATCATCGTTGCGCCTCCAGCGTATCCAGCGTGTAGACCTTGATTGGTTTCTCCTTGCCGCGCAACTGGCGCTCCCCCAAAGGCAGGAAGCGATGCCGGCGCGCCCGCTCCACCGTACCCTCGCCGATGATCACCGAGTACGGATAATCACGCCCCGCCTGTTCCAGGCGCGACGCCGTATTCACACTATCGCCCACCGCGGTATAGATGCTGCGGAAGCTGGTGCCGTAGTCGCCCGCCATGGCCGCGCCGCTCTCGATGCCGATGCGCACGCGCAAAGGCGGCAAACCGCGCTGCGCGCGCAGGGCGCTGAAACGCGCCACTTCCACCAGGATCTGCTGCGCAGCATCCAGCGCCAGGTCGGCGTGCTCCTCATTGGGCAGGGGCGCACCCCAGAACGCCACCAGGCCGTCGCCCGTGTACTTGTCCAGCGTACCCTGCATCTCCAGCACGGGCCGGGTCAGGCAATCGAGGAAATCCGTCGTCAGTTTGGCAGCCTCTTCCAGCGAGAGCGATTCAACCTGCGTAGTGTAGCCCTCCATGTCGGCAATCAGGGTGGTAACTTGCAACAGGCGCGGCGCCAGCGGGTCCTTCAAGTCGCTGCGCAGCAACTCATCCACCACCGCCTTCGCCACATACTGGCGCAAGGTACCCAGCAGCTGGCGCGAACGCACCTGCGCCTGCTGCCAATGGAACGGCACCGCCACCGCCAGCATGAACAGCAGCGACAGCAGCGGCCCGGCCAGCGCCACATTCGGATCGTGCGGCGCAATCACCCAGGCCAGGCCCAGCCAGCCAGCGGCCGCCGCCGCCAGCATGCCGGCATTGGCCGCCGCCGACAGGCGCGGCAGGGTATAGCTCGACAGCACCACAATGCCCAGGGTAAACAGCAGTGCCAGGGCCGCGCCCGGCCAACGCGCCGGCGCCAGCCCCGCGCGCTCATCGAGCTGCGTGCCGAGCATGGCCGCATGCACCAGCAGGCCCGCCGTGGACGCGCCCAGCGGCGTCGCCACCCGGTCGCCAATGCTCAGTGACGAGGAACCGATCAGCACCAGCCGGTCCTTGATATATTCCGGCCCTACGCGGCCTTCCAGCAGGTCGGCCGCCTTGGCCACGTCATACGAATCCCAGGTGCGCGCATACGGCACCCGCACATGGCCGCCCTGCAAAGGCAGCGCCGCCGCCCCGCTGCAGCAATCGAGCAGCGCGCGCGACAGGGTAGGGTAGAGGCGGCCCTGGTACCAGCTGGCCATGGGCACGCGGCGCAGCACGCCGTCCGCATCCGGCACCACGCCGATATTGCCGAAGTAACGCGCCTGCTGCAGGCCGCTATGGTTGCCCAGGTAGCCATAAGCCGGCACCGCATCGCCCGGCGCCGTGGCCGGCACCCCATTGCCCAGGAACGCCCCCGCCAGCGGCTTGGGCCGCTGCACATAATCGAACATCTGCGCCAGCACCAGCGGACCGTGCTGCGCCAGCATGGCCAGGCGCGCATCGCCCTCGGCATCGGCCGGCTTTTCCAGGAAAATGTCGAGCGCCACGCCCTTGGCGCCGCCCGCCACCAGCTCCTCCACCATTTCCGCGATACGGCTGCGCGGCCACGGCCAAGGCTGGCGCGCCAGGCTGGTTTCGTCGATATCGACCACCAAGATGCGCGGATCATGCTTCTCCACCGCCTGCAGCTGCACGAACCGGTCGCGCAGCCACTCATTGCCCAGCTCCAGCCAGGCCGGCGCCCCCGGCAGCTGCGGCCAGGCGCACAGCGCCACAGCCGTGGCGGCGATGAAGGTTCGGGACAGGAATTTGGTGCTGAGGTGGGCGCGCAGTTTTGCCGAAATTGTCATAAGTTCAAATTGCGCAGCGCCATCCGTTGCAGGCAGGGTACAGAGATGAATAAATTGCTAGTATAACCGCTGCCGCAAACAACAGGGCAGCCCCTGCGGATCGGACTCTGGTTTCCCGGTTCTCATCGGTTTTCGCGGTCGGGCAACTTGGCAGGACCCCCAGCCCCCGATCCGTGGCGAAGCCTACGGCGCACTTGCTTTCGCCGCAGCCGAAGCGGGAGTTCGCAGGCAAGAGCGCCACCGCACCCTCTCGGCCAAAAGTAACTTCACCTTGCGAGTGGCTAGACCAGCAAGTTGATAGCTGACTAGCAGCGTCCTGGATGTCTCCTGAGCCCAAATTCGATATACTGTATGCGCATACAGTATTTTTCTGTTCTAACTACAGCCAAAGTTTGCGCTTTGGTTTGTACAAAATTTGATACACTGACGGAGGCTGAATGAACCCGAAACCGATCAATTGGTGGGGAACCTCCCTAAGTGACATTAAGGATGACGCCATCTTCACTGCGGAAGCTCGGAGAGATGCCGGTCACCAGCTTAGCCAAGTTCAAGTCGGGCTCGAGCCCGATCACTGGAAGCCGTTTGATAACGTTGGTTCTGGTGTCAAGGAAATTGTCATTAACTTAAGTGATGGCTGGTTCCGAGTCATGTACGTCGCAAAGTTCCCTGAGGCTGTCTACGTCTTACACTGCTTCAAAAAGAAGACCAATACGACTTCTAAGCAGGACAAAGACATTGCTGCCGTTCGGTACAAGGCAGTTGTAAAGGAAAGGAGCGGAAAATGACCACCGACACCAAATCGGCGCATATCACCCCAGTTGGTGGAAACGTTTTCGTGGATTTGGGCTTTGATCCCAGCGAGGCGGCTGCACTTCAAGCGAACTCGAACCGTATCATTGCAGGCAAAATAGCGATCAAAGAGCAATTAATGACAGAGTTGGCGCAATGGGTTGTGACGAATAAGCTCCGCCAGGCTGACGCAGCGCGACTACTTGGCATAACACGCCCGCGCGTCTCCGATGTGATCAATAAGAAGACACCCAATTTCACAATTGACGCGCTGGTCGACATGCTTTCAAGGATAGGGAAGCGTGTGACCTTTACAGTCGCGTAACGGGGGAGTGCGGGCCCAACAAAACCGCAAAAACGACACCTCCCCACCTGTAACGACCTGTAACAGTTGTAATATGTGACGCCGATCACAGCAATCTGGCTCCAGTAGAGGACAATGCAGCATAAGGAGAAATTTATGCTACGTAACCACTTGATTGCAGCCAGCCTGCTTATGGCAGCCACCACTTCCCTGGCCTGGGCCGGCGAAGCAGGGCGTGTCATCCTCACCAACGGCCAGGTCCAGATCGCGGGCAAGGCAGCGGTGCGCGATGCTGTCGTCAACGAAGGCGACGAACTGTCGACCGGCGCCGATGGTTATGTTTATGTTAAGACCGTGGATGACGGCTTCCTGATCCTGCGCCCGAACAGCAAGGCGCGCGTCACCGCCTACACCATCGACAAAGCCAACCCATCCAACACCAAGGTTAAATTGGAGCTGCTGAACGGCGTGGCACGCGCCATTTCCGGCCAGGGCGTGAAAAACGCCCGCCAGAACTTCCGTTTCAACACCCCAGTGGCGGCGATTGGCGTGCGCGGCACCGACTTTACTGTATACACAGACCAGCTGACTTCCCGCGTGTCGGTCATGTCCGGCGGCGTGGTCATGAGCGCCCTGGGCGGCAACTGCACCGCCGAAGGCCTGGGCCCGTGCGAAGGCCCTGCCAGCCGCGAACTGTTCGCCGGCCAGGCCGGCATGCTGCTGCAGGTGCAGCGCGGCCAGCAAGCACCGCAACTGCTGAACAACCCGTCCCTGGTGCCAGACCAGACGGAAAAACCACGTCCGGACGAGCCAACTGGCAAAGTGTCCACTGGCGGTACGACCCTGAGCGTGGCGCCGGTCAACCTGGACCCGCAGCGTACCCAAGCCTCGCTGGCAGCGGTTCGCCCTGCGGTTGATGACAAGTCCCAGCCAACCAATCCTCCGATCGTCACTACGCCACCAGTGGTGGAGACGGTGCAGCCGCCGGTGGTTCTGCCGCCTAAGCCGCAAGAAGTGTTCTGGGGCCGTTGGTCGAGCGTCGCTGGTGCTGCGGTTATGCCCGATGCGATTGCAGAACAAAAGACCGATGATCCTGCGTTCGTGGACAAATATGCCGTGGCCCGTGTAAAGGGCGCGACACTGGTGATGCCACGTGAAGGAACCGTGGCCTATAACCTGACAAATAGTGAAGCATTTATTCAAAAGGCTGATAGCCAAGAGATTAAAGGTATTGTTGATTCGGGTAAGTTGGACGTGAACTTCGCCAACCGCAGCTTTACTACCAGTCTGGCGATTTCCGGCGATGGTTCTCAATACAACGTGAGCGGCCGCGGCGTAATCGACATGAAGGGGCAGATGATGAACGACATGGGCACCAACACCGCGATCCGTGGCTTCCTTAGCGGCAGCAATGTGGAAGAGGCAGCCTACGTCTTTAAGAATACCAGCAACCCTGGCACCACCATCAGCGGTGCTACCAGCTGGAAGCGCTAGGTCGACGTAGCGGCTCCGCAACCAATAAGCCATAGGCCCCATACAGTTAGTGGGGCTAATTTGGCGCCAAATGAAACGCAGGCTAAAATGCCTGCGTTTTTCTTTTAAGTAGGAGATTAAGAAAAGAGAAAGATTGCAAAATGATTCTCTCCAATTCTCTCCGATTAGTAGTAAAAACAAGCATTTGCGCGCCGCACAGTTGAAACATTGTGTAAAAAGACGATGTTTTTGCTGTGAAATGCGTCGGTTTGTGATGACCGTCACATCACCGATGTCTTACTGTTGGCACTATACGTCGCAGTTCTGCAAAAAAGGTCCAGTTTTGCAGGCAAGCGCAGTTTGCTTCTGGATCGCAGCAACTTAAACAAACCTTTATAAAGGAAACACAAAATGGCAGTTCAAGCAGATTACATCTCGGCTGTACAACAACTGTACGTGTCGTACTTCGGCCGTCCAGCTGACTACTACGGTCTGGACAACTTCACCAAGCAACTGGCAGCTATCGACACCGCCGGTACCCTGGTTGACTTCAAAGCACTGGCTGGCGCAGCTAACGCTGCTTCGCCAACTTCCCCACTGGGCAAGCTGATCAACAGCTTCAGCAGCTCCCCTGAAGCCGCTGCCCTGTACGGCACCGACACCTCCATCGCCGGCACCTCCAAGTTTGTTGCCGCCGTGTACAAGAACATCCTGGGCCGCGAAGCCGACGTAGAAGGCCTGACCTACTGGGTTAACGCAATCCAGTCCGGCGGTGTAACCCGTGCTAACGCTGCTGCTGCAATCACCGAGGGTGCTCTGAGCAACACCTCCGCTCAAGGCCTGTTGGATGCACAGACCGTAGCCAACAAAAACAAAGTTGCTGTAGCTTTCACCGCTGCTATCGACACCACCAACGAGATCAACGGCTACTCCGGCGACGCCGCTGCAGCAGCTGCTCGCGCAATGCTGGTTGAAGTGAACAACACCACCAACGTGGCTGCGTTCCAAGCAACCGTTGAGTCGACCCTGAACGGCATCGTTCAAGGTGTTCAGCAAGGCACCACCTACAACCTGACCACCGGCGTTGACACCATCAACGGCACCATCGCCAACGACACCATCAAGGCGCTGATCGACACCACCCCGACTCCAGTAGCAAGCACCCTGACCGCCCTGGACACCATCAACGGCGGCGCTGGTAACGATACCCTGGAAATCACCGCTATCACCGCGGCTTCGATCCCAGCCGGCATCACCCTGTCCAACGTTGAGAACGTCACCATCCGTTCCGCAGCCGCTGTGAACGCTGACGCAAGCACCTGGACCGGCGTTCAGAACCTGACCGTTACCGAAGCCGCTGGCGCAGTTACCCTGACTGCAGCTGCTGCTACCAACATCAAAGCTGCCCTGGCTGCTAACGTTGGCAACACCACCACCACCATCAACGGCGGTAAAGATGTTGTTGTGACCCAGACCAAAGTGGATAACACCGCCGACGACGTAGTTGTAGGTGGCACCACTGCTGCTGCTGGCACCGTTACCGTGACCTCGACCGGCGTTGCTGCTGCTCACGGCGCCAACGTGACCATGGGCGATATCGCTGTCACCGGCGGCACCACTGTCAACGTGACCCAAGTTGCAAGCGAAAGCACCACCGGCCTGACCGTTGGCGCTGCTGCTACCCACACCCAAGGCTCCGTGACCGTTACCGGTACCGCAGCAACCACCACCGTGAACGTTAAGCAGACCGCTGCTGTAACCGCACGCGCTGGTATCGCTGACGTGGCTGAAGTTGTTGAAACCGCATCCGTCAAGTTCTCCGCGATGACCGCTGGCCAGACCCTGACCGCTGCTGGCGTGACCTTCACCGCTGCCAAGAACCTGACCGCTGCTGAAGTTGCAGCTGCATTCTCCAAGTTCATCGAAGGCACCCTGCCTGTTGACGGCGACACCCAAGGTGGTGGCCTGTCGACCAACGGTACCTACACCGGCGCAATCTCCGGCTGGACCAGCGCTGCCGCTAATGGCGACACCGTTGTGTTCACTTCGACCGTTGGCGGCCAAGTAACCGACCTGTCGTTCACCGGCACCGCAACCGCCCCAGTGGTAACCACCACCCAAGGCGTTGACGAAGACGGCCAAGCTGCCCGTCTGGGTGTTGCAAACGGCATCGTGACCATCAACGACGCTGCTGGCTCCATCAAGACCATCACCGTTGACGGCTACGCTACCGGTTCCTCCGTGACCGGTGGTGCAGTTCTGGAAACCCTGAACCTGTCCAACGCAGGTAACGGCGTGGCCATGACTGTTGCTGACACCGCTGCAACCCTGGCGCTGAACCTGGAAAAAGTCGGCGGCACTGCAAACGCTGTTCTGACCCTGACCGCTGCTCCAACCACCCTGAACGTGAAGAGCACTGGTGCCAACCGTGTTACCCTGTCTGCAGCTGCTACCGAGACCCTGAACGTGTCCGGCACCGGCGTGTTCCGTGCTGATACCGCAGATCTGAGCTCCCTGAAGACCGTTAAAGTAACCGGCACCGCAGGCGTGCGTCTGGACACCACTCCAGCTGCAACCCTGACTTCCGTTGACACCACCGGCACCACCGGCGCTTCGACCTTCTCGGTTGATGCATCGAAAGCAACCGTGACCGGCGGCGCAGGCACCGACACCGTGACCCTGACCACCACCACCGTGCAGAAGGCAATCACCCTGGGTGCTGGCAACGACAAGGTAACCCTGGCTTCTGGCACCACCTCGATCGCTACCGAAGGTTCGATCGTTGGCGGCGACGGTACCGACTCCCTGCAAATGGTAACTGCTGACGCCGTAACCGCATCGGCTGGCACCGCATTCGCAGGCAAGGTAACCGGCTTCGAGCGTCTGATCGTTACCGGTGCAACCGGCGCGCAAGAAGTTGAAGCTGACGTTCTGGGCAACTACAACGACGTAACCGTTGCTGCTGCTACCGGCGGTCACGCTCTGACCATCGACGGCCTGACCTCCGGCGCAACCCTGCGCTTCGGTGACAACACCAACATCAGCACCACTGCTAAGATCAAGAACGCAGACACCGGCACCGCCGACGTTCTGAACATCGCGATCACCGCAACTGGTACCGTGGATGGCGTTGCTGATTCCAACGGCTCCGTAACCGCAGCCAACGTTGAAACCATCAACATCTCGACCGCTGACGGCAACCCAGAGTCCCCAGTCAACCTGTCGCCTGACACCCAGAACCTGACCCTGGTCGCTACCAGCGCAACCAAGATCGTGGTAACCGGTAACACCGACCTGAATCTGACCAACTCCGGTAACGTGAAGGTTGCAACCATCGACGGTTCCGCAATGACCGGTGCTCTGACCGTTCAAGCTGCTGGTAACACTGCAACCACCATCACCGGTGGCGCAGGCGATGACGTTCTGACCGCATCCTCCTCGGGTTCCGGTAACGTGGCACAGGTCAGCACCCTGACCTTCACCAACGGCACTGGCGAAACCGCAATGGCTGCTGGCGATCAGATTTCCGTAACTGTTGCTGGTTCCACCCACACTGTGCCGTTCAACACCAGCTTCGCCCAGACCCTGGCTGACCTGACCGCGGCAATCGACCTCAACGCGAACGTAGGCGCAACCCTGAGCGGCAACGTGATCACCATCACCGCATCTGCTCCAGGTACCTCCTTCACCGCTAACACCGTGTTCACCTCGGCTGTTGCAGCTGGCCGTACTGACTCGAACGTGGTTGGTACCTACGCTGACGGCGCTGTGCAGCAAGTGTTCGACGTTGACACCATCGCCTTCACCGACAACGCAGGTGCTGCTGGTGCAATGGCTGCTGGTGATTCGATCGCCTTCACCATTACTGATGCTGCCGCTGCTGTTACCAACATCAACGTGCCGTTCAACACCAGCTTCGCACAGACTCTGGCTGATGCAGTCACTGCAATTACTGCAGCTGGCTACACCGCCTCGCTGTCCGGTTCGACCATCACCGTAACCGGTGCTGCTGGCAAGGGCGAGTTCACCATCGGCGGCTTCGTGTTCACCGACGCTAACGCAGCTGGTGCTGTAACTGCTGTTACCGCTCAGGGCGCCACCAACTTCGTGGCTGACGCTGACACCCTGGTAGTGGCCGAAACCGGCACCATGGGCACTGGTGACACCATCACCGTAGCAGTGACCAACGGTGCGGGCACCTACACCACCGCTGCTATTCCGTTCAGCACCAACCTGGATACCACCATGGCTGCTGTTGCAACCGCAGTGGCTGGTCTGAACGCTTCCGGTTCGTTCAATGCTGCGTACGACGCTGCTACCAACACCCTGACCGTGACCGACAAAGTCACCGGCGGTAGCGTCATCAGCAACATCGCGCTGACCTACGGCGATTCCGTGACCACCGTGGTTTCGAGCTCCTTCACCACCACCACTTCGAACCTGGCAGTGACCGCTGCTGCTGACGTTCTGAACGGTGGCGCTGGTAACGACACCCTGATCGCTAAGCAAGGTATGGCGACTCTGACCGGTGGCGCAGGTAACGATCTGTTCGTGATCGACACCGCTCCTCTGAACGTGAACAGCTACTCGACCATCACCGACTTCACCTCGGCTGACCTGATCCAGTTCGCTGGTGCTACCAGCTTCGTGGCTGCTAAGGTCACCCTGGGCGACACCGCTGTGTTCCAGGATTACGCTAATGCTGCTATCAACAGCATCGGTGCTAACTCTGTGGCATGGTTCCAGTTCGGTGGCGCAACCTACGTCGTGATGGATGCAGGCGCGAACTCCTCCGCGTTCGACAATGCAAACGACATGATCGTTAAGCTGACCGGTAACGTTGACCTGACCAACGCGTCGTTCAACAGCCAGTACGGCACCATCGGCCTGATCTAATCTCTCCGGAGACAAGCCCGTTCGCAAGAATGGGCTTGCTGAAACGGCTCAAAACCCCTGGCGTTTCCACGTCGGGGGTTTTTTTTCAGCCGATGTGCCTGCGACGCCCTAGCGTGCCCGGGCAGAATTACCGTTAGAATGTCTTTCCCTCAAAGTAACCGAGTAAAGGGTTACTTACAAAATATTTGTGATGTACGTCACAAACCTTTCCCGAAATAGGCGATAATGTCGCGTCTTCGCTGGAATAGTTTTTTACTTTCCAGCCTCATTGATGCTTTTTTGCCAATCACACACATGAAGAAACTTTTGCCGCCTAAGAGCGAAATCGAGCAAATCCTGCTCGGTTTTAAGCGCACCTTCTACACGGTCGGCGTTTTCAGCGCGATCATTAATCTGCTGGCCTTGGTGCCATCGCTGTACATGCTGCAGGTGTACGACCGCGTTTTGGCAAGCCGAAACGAAATCACGCTGTTAATGTTGACGCTGATGATGTTGGGTGGCTTCGCGTTCATGGGCGGACTCGAGCTGATTCGCAGCTTCGTACTGATCCGTGTTGGGGCGAGGTTCGACATGGATATGAATAAACGCGTCTATACCGCCGCCTTCGAACAAAATCTGAAAGCAGCGGGAGGTAACGCAGGCCAAGCCCTGGCTGACCTGACCAACTTACGTCAATTCCTGACCGGAAATGCACTGTTTGCGTTCTTCGACGCCCCATGGTTCCCGATCTACCTGATCGTCATCTTTGTATTCGAGCCGACGCTGGGGCTGTTTGCTCTGTGTGGCACAGCCATCTTGGTTGCATTGGCATACATCAACGAACGCGTTACGCACAAGCCTTTGGCCGAAGCCAACAACATGGCGATCACTGCTAACAACTTGGCCACCAACAATCTGCGCAATGCCGAAGTGATCGAGTCTATGGGCATGTTGCCCAACTTGATGGGACGTTGGTTCAAGACGCACAGCAAGTTCCTGCACCTGCAGGCGGAAGCGAGCGAAAAAGCAGGCCTGATCGGTGCATTGACCAAGTTCTTCCAAATGTCGTTGCAGTCTCTGGTCCTGGGCTTCGGCGCGTTGTTGGTACTGGAAAATAAGATCTCTCCAGGGATGATGATTGCCGCATCGATCCTGGTGGGCCGAGCATTGGCTCCGGTGCAGCAGCTTATTGGTGTCTGGAAGAGTTGGGCTTCGACACGCAGCGCCTACGAGCGTCTGAACAAGCTGCTCGAAGAAAACCCGGCACGCCAGGCAGGCATGGAACTGCCGAAACCAAAGGGCAACCTTACAGTAGAGAGCTTGACTGCCGCCCCGCCTCGCGTCCAGGCCCCTGTCTTGAAGGGCGTAAGCTTCGGGATCGTAGCTGGCGACGTGCTCGGTGTTATCGGCCCGAGCGGTTCCGGTAAATCGACGTTGGCCCGGCTTCTGGTCGGCGTATGGCCTGCCATGATGGGCAAGGTGCGTCTGGATAGTGCTGACATTTATCAATGGAATAAGGCGGAACTTGGCCCAAATATCGGCTACCTGCCACAGGACATCGAGCTGTTCGGCGGTACCATCGCGGAGAACATCGCTCGCTTTGGCGAGATCGACTCGGAGAAAGTAGTCGAAGCGGCGAAGCGCGCCGGAGTGCATGAGATGATCCTGCATTTCCCGAAAGGCTATGACACGCCGTTGGGTGATGGTGGAGCTGGCTTGTCCGGTGGCCAGAAGCAGCGTCTGGGCCTGGCGCGTGCAATGTACGGCGATCCTGCCTTGCTCGTCTTGGACGAGCCGAATTCGAACCTGGATGACGTTGGCGAAATGGCGCTTGTACAAGCGGTCCAGGATCTGAGGCAGCGTGGCAAAACGATCGTACTGATCACGCATCGCACCAGCATTATTGGCGTTACCAACAAATTGTTGATGTTGCGTGAGGGTTCGGTCGCGGCCTTTGGCCCGACCCGCGATGTGCTGCAAGCATTGCAAGAACAAAACCAGAAGGCTGCAGAGGCGCAACGTGCAGCGCAACAGGCGGCCATGAAGGCGCAGTTGGGCGGGGTAAAAGTCAATATGCAGCATGGCACTGGGCCACAGCAAGCATCGACCCCGCAACAGCCTCCACAGCAGACTGAGGCGCAACAGGCAGAGCAGGTTGCAGCACAACGCGCAGCGCAACAAGGTGCAGCTGGTACAGCTGCTACCGAACAGGAGTAAGAATTTTGAATCTCACTACCAAACCACAACAACCACCAGCGGAAGTCATTGCCCACGATGTGACACCGCTAACGGTGAATACAGACGCCGGCGCCTATGCCAAAGTGGGCTGGACCATCGTCCTGATTGGGGTCGTTGGATTCCTTCTATGGGCTACTTTCGCGCCTCTTGATAAAGGCGTGCCCATGTCTGGCTATGTTGCTAAAGAGTCTAACCGTAAAGCGGTACAGCATTTGAGTGGTGGTATCGTGAAGGACATTCTTGTCCGCGATGGCGACCAAGTGAAGGCGGGGCAAGTTCTGGTCCGAATGAACGACGTGATGGCATCGTCTGAACTGGGCATCTCCGAAGTCCAGTACTTTACCGCTCGTGCAGCCGAGGCACGCTTGACGGCAGAATTGAAGGGGGCAAACTCTATTGCTTTCCCTTCTGAGCTTGAACCTTATCGCAAAGACCCGCGACTGCAAGAGCAAGTAGCACTGCAGAGTCAATTGTTCACCTCGCGTAAGATGGCCATCGAGAGTGAGGTCGCCGCAATTCAAGAGAATATTCGTGGGTTGGAGGCTCAGATTCAGGGCTTGGAAGAGAGCCGCGATAGCAAGAAAGCGCAGCAAGGCTTCTTGAAAGAGCAGCTGGACAACAGCCGCGACTTGGCCAAAGAAGGCTATATTCCGCGAGCGCGACTTTTGGAACTTGAGCGCACTTATGCCCAGCTTGGCGGGGCAATTTCGGAAGATATCGGCAATATTGCGCGTTCTCGTCGTCAAATCGCCGAACTCAAGCTGCGCATCACTTTGCGACAGCAGGAGTATCAACGCGAAGTCCGTACCCAGTTGGCGGATATGCAGCGCGAGGCCGCAGCGCTGGAGAGCCGAATCCGTGCCCAGTCCTTGCAGGTTGCAAATACTGAAGTCAAGTCCCCAGTGGATGGCGTGGTTGTCGGCAGCACAGTGTTCACCCGTGGTGGTGTGGTTGCCCCAGGCGCCCATTTGATGGAAGTGGTGCCGAGTGAAGACGCGCTGATCGTGGAGGGCCAGTTGCCTACGCACCTAGTGGATAAGGTACATCCTGGTCTTAAGGTTGAGCTCATTTTCTCTGCTTTCAACACCAATAAAACGCCGCATGTTCCCGGTGAAGTGGTCACGGTAGCTGCTGACCGCGTGGTTGATGAAAAGACTGGCATGCCTTACTACAAGGTACGTGCCCGCGTCACTCCTGAAGGCAGCAAAATGATCGCGTCGCACAAACTCGATGTTAAGTCGGGTATGCCGGTGGAACTGTTCGTGAAAACTGGTGAACGCACGATGATGAGCTACCTGCTGAAACCCCTCATCGACCGTGCCCACTCGTCCATGTCGGAGGAATAAGCGTGATGGCACGATTTAACAAGATGCGAATGCTCCCGCTCGCAACTGGCATTGCATTGGCCTTGGGAAGTACAGGCGCATCCGCGCTCAGCCTGCAACAAGCTTATGAGGCCGCGCTGAAAAACGATCCCGCGTACCAAGCTGCGGTGCAAGTGAATGCGGCAGGGCGGGAAAACCGCGTACTCGGCAAGTCGGCGTTGTTGCCGACTGTGTCTGGTGCCTTTAGCGCCAACAAGAATCGGACAACCGTCGAGAGGCTGGGTAAAACGGAACCGCAAGATTACACCTCCCGCTCAGCCACTGTTCAGTTGCGACAGCCGCTGTTTAGCCTGGAAGCGTTGGCCAAGTACAAACAGGGCGTCGCTCAGAGCGAGTATGCCGAGGCAGTCCTGGACAGCCAATCGCAAGAAGTCATCATGCGTGTCAGCGGTGCTTACTTTGAAGTGCTACTGAAGCAATACAACGTCGCATTGGCCGAGATCGAGCGCGATACTTATCTGGAGCAGCGCAACGTCAACGATTTCCTTTACAAGAAGGGCGAAGGCACACGCACCGATATGCTGGAAACCCAATCGCGCTTGCACGCTGCTGAAGCGCAATTGTTGGAAGCAAAGGATGCGCAAGTAACAGCTGAAGATGCCCTGGCTGGGATCGTGGGCGGTGAAGTAGGTCAGCTGGATACCCTTCGCGGTGATTTCCGCGCTACGTCGAGTGGCCTGATGTCTTTCGAGGATTGGAAGGCGTCTGCTCTCGCTCAGAACCCGGACGTCCGCGCGTTGGAAAAGAACGTTGAGATTGCCCGCCAGGAGATCAATAAGCAGCGTTCCGGTCATTTGCCGCGTGTCGATTTTGTCGGTACTTACGGGCAGACTGCCTCTGAGACGCTGTCCTTGATCAATCAGGATCAGACCATCCGTAGCATTGGCGTTCAACTGAACGTGCCGATTTTTAACGGCGGCGCAGTTAGTGCCTTGTCGCGTCAGGCAGTAGCCAACCACGAGAAGGCAAAAGCCGATCTGCAGGCGCAGAAAGACAAGGTAACTACCGAGTTGCGAAAGAACTATAACCAGCTTGTGAGCAGCGTTTCGCGCATTGAAGCGCATGAAAAGTCGGTTGAGTCGGCCAAGCTGCTGATTACAGCAACGGAGCAAAGCATAAAAGGCGGTGTCCGTATTAATCTGGACTTGTTGAATGCCAAGCGCCAGTTGTACACCGCGCAGCGCGATTTGGCGCTGGCCCGCTTCGGATATCTTCTGGCGAATCTGCGGCTAAAAGCGGCTGCTGGTGTGTTGACGGCGGAGGATGTGCGGCTGACGGCAGCCTATTTCAACTAACAAAATGGCGGGTGCGACCCGCCATTTTTATTTTGGTTATCATGCTGTTTATTCAACTCTCGAACCGGAGGAAAACAGCATGGCAGACTGGAGCGCTGGTTACGTAGCAGATATTGGGTACACGCACGGCTATTATCACGAACTGAATCCACTTCGCATCAAACTGGCTTTTTTACGAGCCGGTTTAGCCTGCCCGGAAATCGGAACGGCTTGCGAACTCGGATTTGGCCAAGGATTAAGTACAAACATCCACGCTGCCGCTACCGTGACCCACTGGTACGGCACAGACTTCAACCCCAGCCAAGCGGCCCAAGCCTGCGAAATGGCGGCGGAGGCTGGTTCGGGGGCGCAGTTGTTTGACGATGCGTTTGCTGAGTTCGTCAATCGTCCAGGCCTGCCCGATTTCGATTTTATCTGCCTGCATGGGATCTGGAGCTGGATTTCGGACGAGAACCGCCATGTTATCGTCGATTTCGTAAGGCGCAAGTTGAAAGTCGGTGGTGTGCTGTATATCAGCTATAACACCCAGCCAGGTTGGGCTAGCTTTGCACCAATGCGTCACCTGTTGACGGCTCATGCTGCGAGCCAGGGTGGGGAAGGGCGTGGCATTGTCAGCCAGATTGAGGGGGCGCTTGCGTTTGGAAAGGATTTGCTGGCCTTGAATCCGCGCTACTCCAGCACAGATCCATCCATTGCCAAGCGGTTCGAACAATTGGGTTCGCAAAACAGGAATTACCTGGCGCACGAGTATTTCAATCGCGACTGGGACCCGATGCATTTCTCGACCATGGCCGAATGGCTGGACCCGGCCAAACTTCAGTACGCGTGTTCTGCGCATTATGGCGATCATTTCGATAACCTGAACATGAGCCCTGAGCAGAAGGCGTTCCTGCAGAATATTCCTGACCGCATGTTCCGCGAAACGGTGCGCGACTTCATCGTCAATCAAACGTTCCGCCGGGATTATTGGGTAAAAGGCGCCCGTGTCTTGTCGCAATTGGACGCGACGGAGCAGATCGGCAAGATCAAAGTCCTGCTGGTTAAGCACCGCTCCGAAATTTCCTATCAGGTCACAATGCCGTCTGGCACCGTGGCCCTTAACGAGCGCATCTATAGTTCGCTGTTGGACCTGCTGGAAGATTACCAGCCGAGGTCTTTGCAAGAGATCGCGGAGGCACTCGAGCCGAAGGGAATTAATTTAGCCCAGGTGATCGAGTCGGCGATGTTGCTGGCCGGATTGAGTCATGTGGCTATGGCGCAGGATGGCGCGGTGGCGAATGAGCGCAAACAGGTGACCAGCCGCCTGAATGCCTACATCGAAAGTAGGGCGCGGTCAGCTGCGGACATAAGTTATGTCGCCAGCCCTGTTACCGGAGGTGGGATAGCGATAGGGCGGTTCAACGCACTGTTTGCCAAAGCCATTGGAGAGGGGCACGAAGGCGTTGATGCGCTGGCGAACTATGTGTGGGGCATCCTCCAGGCGCAAGGGCAGCTGCTCATCATCAAGGGCGAGCGCCTGACAGACCCGGCCGAGAACATCGCCGAACTGAAGCGCAACGCGCAGGAGTTCCTCGAAAAGCAGCTTCCTATCCTGCGCGCCTTGAAGATCGTTTAAAGCAAATGTCCACTTTTGTTCCTGCCGGGGTGCCGTACCGACCTAAAGTGGACATCTTCACTTGCGCGTGGCGGTGATGCTGCCCTGGATATCGGGCCCACTCCACGTGCCAATCAGCTTGCCTTCAGCAGTGAGCGTCCCGCTAAACGGGTAGGGGCCGAAGTAGGCGAGCATGGTGGTCGTGTTCGCGTCTGGCTTCTTGAGTTGCCCGAAGACGTTCTGCTGCCCCAATCGGCCGGTTTGGCCGCTGCCGCTGACCTTACCGTCCTGCGCGATGCTGAAGGTGAAGCTGCCCTGGTCGCCACCGGCCAGGCTGCCTTCGTAATTGCCGACAAACGCCGGGAAGTAGGCGAGGCGGTTCAATTCCTCGATCACGGTCTGGATCTCTGCCTTGTATTCATCCTCCACCAGCTCGCTGCTGTTGACGTGGAAGATCAGGATGCGCGCCATGCGCCCTGCCACGTCGCCGCGATAAACCTGCTCCGGCACGGTGGCGGTAAAGGCGGCGGCGACGGTGGCTTTGTTGGAGATCGTCTTGGCATCCAGCAGCCCTTGCGGGCTTTTGTTTTGCTGTGCGCCGGCCAGCAGCGACAGCGCGGCCTTGGTGCGCGTCAGCCGCTTCTGGTCGATGGCGTTCACCCAATACGCCTTGCCCGGATCGTCGTCCTCCGGCAATCGCCCCAGGCCGTTGAAATAGATGGCGGTGACGAAAGACGCGGTGGTGGCCGTCGGCGGATACAGTCCTTGCGATTCCTCGCTGTTGGCGAAGGAGTCCACCAGCGCCCGGATGCCGGCGTTTTCCTGGTACGCCGCATTCAGCGCGACGATGTCGGGCGGCGCGCCATACTGGGCCAGCTGGTAGCTGAACTGCCGCAGCGCGGCCGGATCAGCCGGGCGGCCGAAGTAGGCGATATAAAGCTGCTGCACAACGGGTCCATAATCGACAGCGGTCGTGGCGGCGGCGCTGCGCATGCCTTGCACGGCGCTTTGCCTTGTAGTGGCGGGATCGCTGCCGCCGCACGATGCCAGGCTTGCCAGCAGCAGGCATGCGCCGCACAGGCGCAGGAACAGGGCGCTCATTTGGCCGCCGGCGTGACCACCACGCCGCCCAGGTCACCGTCCAGGATGCGGGTGCCGCTGACCGTTCCGCTCATGCCGTTGCCGCTCCATGTGCCGCTCAGTTTGCCTGTCGCGGTCAGCTCGCCGGTAAAGTTGAACGGGCCGAACGTGGCGGCGATCGGTACCGTTTCACCGGTGGCCTTGGCCAGGGTGCCGGTGATCAGGAAGGGGACGTTGGCCTTGGTGACGCCCTGGCCGTTGATGGTGCCATTGCTGGCAATGGTAAAGCTGAACGGGCCGCTGTCGCCGCCGTCAAAGGTGCCGCTGTAGGTACCGGGGAACAGGCTGGAAAAGTCGCTCCGCTCCAGCTGGTCGATCAGGTCGGCAATTTGCTGCTGGTAGCTGTCGCCGGTGATGCCTGGCGTGTTGACGGTGTTGAGCATCCGGCGCGCCAGGGCGGCTGCGGCTGCGCCGCGAAAGACTTCCGGCTGCACCAGGGACGTGAAGCGCGTTGCCACGGAAAGCTTGGACTGGATTACCTGCGCGTCGACTTGCCCCTGCGCGCTGGTGTTTTTCTGCGCACCGGCGATGATGGCCAGCGCAGCCCTGGCGCGCGTCAGGCCCCGCTTCTCAATCGCATCGATCCAGAAGGCTTTGCCCTCGTCGTTGGCAGGCGGGACCCGCGCCAGCACGTTCTTGTAGATGGCCGACACAAAAGCATCGGTGCTGCCGGTGTACAGCGCTTGCGATTCCGTGCTGGTGCCGAAGCTGTTCACCAGCTCCCTGATGCCGGCGTTGTTGTTGTAGGCCAGCTCCAGCGCCGGCATATCCAGCGGCGTCTGCAGCTTTTCCAGCTGCGCTTTAAAGTGCTGCAGCCCATAGGGATCGGCCGGGCGGCCGAAGTAGGCGATATACAGCTGCTGGGTGGACGGCCCGTAATCGACCGCGACGATATCGGCCGCGGCGCGCATCCTTTGCGCCCCCTGCCTGGCAGAAGAAGCCGGATCACCGCCACCGCAGGCCGCCAGGCCCGCCAGCAACAGCGAGGCCAGGCAAAGGCGCGAAAAGCTGGAATCTAACATCTCATGTACCAATAGTTAAGGTAGATGAATATATTCACACACGCCACACATTATTGGCAAATGAACATCACTTTAAATAGTCACTAATGTCCACTTAGGGGCGGTACGGCGGCCAGCGCGTAGAGAGGTTCACTTTGCCAGCTTTTCTTCCTCCGGATCGCCATTCAACTCCGAAGTGGACAAAGTTGGCAGCTTGGCTGGGGCAGAAGTTTCGACCGAACGTACCTTGATCGCTACCCCTAAGCCCTGGCTGATGGCGGCGAAGATACTCGCGAGGTTGTTCATCAGATGTGCTCCGAGAAACCCCGTCCTTCAGGGCGGGGAGTGGAAGGAG